>JAZQVL010000116.1:0-21878 GCA_045631805.1 Bacteroidales bacterium
TATCATTTTCCAAATCAAAGAATTGGAACGTATCAGCATAACCAGCTCTAAATCCAGCTTGAGACGCATAACCCATTGTATAATCGTCGGTGACATCCAATTCATTAAGAATCTGATAACTCGAAGGCAAACACAATCTAAGGAAATGCTGTCGACTCATTGTGACTTCTCTGTTAAGCACTTCTGAAAGCCTGCTTATTTCTTCTTTCACTACATCTTTTTTAAGATATGATGAAAAAGAAGGATGAATGCCTACAAGAGCGTAATCACCTATACGTTTAATAAGATTCTGGAAGTTTTTGTTTCTTATTGAAATATTCTTGTCGTTAGTATTATAATCTCCGCAAAGAATAAAATATAAAGGTTTCAGTTTCAGTTCTTTCTGCAACTCAATTTGATAATCAAAAGTATCAAACGGGTCGATTCTTTTACCACGCAGCACCTCCCATCTTTCCTTAATTTCCGCCTTATTGAAGAAAAGCAAATCTTTCATGAAAGCCGCTGTCGTCCTGAAGAAACCTTTGTTTTTATATGCCCATGCCGCATCAATATCATAAGTAGGAACGAACCTAAAAGTCTTTTTTTTAAGTTGTATTTCCGGATAAGTTTTCTTTATCTCTTCGCCGAGTTCTTTCGCCCATATATTAATGATTGGTTTTTCAATCATTTCCATTTTATACAAGATAGAATCTTGCGGTTGGAATCGGTTATATTGGTCACAAACATGAGGCAGATACTCCTCATAACGGCTTATAATATAGAACGATGCTGAAAAAATGTCAAAAGGGAAAAGAGAATCGTCGTTAAAGACAGGATATATTGCTTTTGAATCTTTGAAGTTACATATCTTTATATCCTGATCTGCGATATCGCGTTCAAAAAGGAGTTTTGCCGACTGCTGGAACAATGCCGGTTCATTTTGCAATGGCGTTTTTCCATAGTGAAACTTAGGACCTTGATATGCAATAAACTTCTCCTCATCTGTCGCAAATTTAAAATCTATACCCAATTCTTCCTTGAACAACAATTCAAAAATATAGAATAATCTATTGGTTATCTTAGGCACTAATATCAGCATTTCCATAAGTCCTCCTTATTTTAACAACATCTAATCACAATGCAAATTTAAAACATAAATCGATAGATGTAAAGTTAAAAATTGTTAAAAATACCGTCCCTTTGAACATAATTTTTTCCATAATGTTTATGGTTCAAAAATACACAATTTATGAGAACATACGATTTATACGACCGCGCCATGGAGCCTGTCAGACATTGGTGGATGTACTTGATTATAGGCGTATTGGCTTTTGTTTTAGGTGTTTTTATGCTGACTAATCCGGCAATCACCTACGAAATGATGACATTGCTGCTTGGATTAGCATTAGTCGTCTTCGGCATCATCGAGCTGATTGTAGGACTTTTCAGCAGAAACATTTTCGTTTCGAGAGCCGCAGTAATTATCGGAGCAATACTTAATATTGTATTAGGTATTCTTCTTGCTGCTAATCCTGGAATTGCCGCTATCACACTCCCTGTCATTTTAGGAATGTGGATGCTTTACCAAAGCTTCATGATAATAAGTTATGCCGGCGACCTTAAAGGATTCAAAGTCAAAGGTTACGGACTCACTTTGTTCTGCGGCATCGTGCTTCTTGTTTTGGCTGTACTAATATTACTTCGCCCTATCTCTATTGGCATGATGACCGTAGCAATTTATATCTCATTGTCTTTCATCATCTACGGACTCTCTGAAATAATTTCCGCATTCAGATTGAAATCAATACATCACATAATCGAAAACTGAAAAACACAGAAAGTCTTTAACTAAAAAAGGCTGGTTCCAACATAGGTTCCAGCCTTTTTTCATTGTTTCACATAGGAAATTTATGTCTTACTCATCTGACAATAATTTTTTCTGTCACATTCATCTCTGAATTTCTTATGTTGATGAAGTATAATCCTGATACGATGTCGCTGAGCTTTATTTCTGTCTTGCTGCTTAAACCAACATTCTGATAAACAACTTGTCCCATTGTGTTATAAACAGTCACTACACTTTCCATATCGCCAAGTTCAATGCAAAATGCTCCATCGTTAGGATTAGGATATATTTCAATATTTTGTTCTACAACTGTCTCAACGTCAACGACCACCGCTGTTGGAGGAAATTTGATATTGTCTATCCATGCACAGTCGCTGCCTTCGTCGTAGCCATAATCTTTGTCGTATTCCCATCTCAAAGTATGTGTGCCAGCTGTCAATGAATATGTTTCCTTGCTCCAGTCAACTTCGCCTGACCATTCGCCTTTCTTGCTGTTATTGATATAGAAATTAAGGAAATCGTAACTTAACTCTGATGATACTTTTTTATAGAAGCTTATCTCTGAATCTTGTTTTACATCAACAACTATTTTCAATCTTGTTGTGCTGCTGCCGTCTATATCTCCCGACTTGACAGAATACTGTCCTTCATAAGCCTCATCAGCTACGATTACCCAGTCGGCATCACCCTCAAACTCCCAGTTGTAGGCAGAGAAATCACCTGTTTCAAAGCCTTCTGTCACGCTGCCAACTACAAATGTATAAGAACTTGTTGTGACATAATTTCCAGAATAAGCAGCTATTATCATTTCGAAGACAGTACCCAATTCTACATTTTCATTAACAGTGAAGGTGAAATCAGCATTAGCATCCTCGCCTGCTTCTATCGTATTGATTAAGAACATATCTTCTTCTGCAACGATATTAGGAAATTCGCAATAGGCTCTAAATACAGTATTTACAGCAGCGCTATTGCCTTTATTAACGACATTGAACTGAACTGTTGCTGTCTCGCCAGGATTCACTTCAACAGAAAGCGGATTTATGATTTCCAATTCAGGAGCGTAAATCTTTGTATTGAATTTGCTTGTCCATGTTTCGTTGCCATTGCTACATGTGACGATGAATTTAACATCTGTATTGTTAGGAACGTCGTCGCTCACCTTGAACGAGAAGGCATTTTCGACTGTTACGTCTGAATTAGCGTTCACATTTCCAACATTAACTGTTGCATTAGTTATCTCAACATATTCAGCATTGTCCGTTGATAATGTTGCCGTTACATTTTCAGCATCAACTGTTCCAACGTTAGCGAATGTCATATTCATTGTAACAGACTCGTTATAATCTATTTGATTGTTATCATCGTTGAGTGTATATTCATCATAAACGACATAGGCTGTATTGTCAGGAAGCGAAACAACATCCAAAACTACAGGATGAGCGTTAAGGCCTGTGACATAAAGTTTCATCTCACCAACAACATCAAGGCCGTCTTCGAAAATAATTTCGGCAATACCATTGTCGTTTGTCACAGCAAATCCTATAAGCTCATCATCGTAAACCAAACTGCAACGGAATCCTTTTTGAGCATTACCGTCATTATCTTCAACAACGACTTCCATAGAATCGCTACCAATTATTATTTCATTTTGATATTGAATATCAGCTTCGTATGGCTCATCTAACCAAGGAATTATAGCGACATCGCCCAAGATGTTCAAATCGTAGAAATTCCATCTAAGAGCGCCTTCTTCCCATTGACCAGGAGCGTTGACGAAAGGAGCTGTCTGACATTTTGCATCAGAAAATTGCATTCCGAGGAAAGGAATACGGTCGTTATATTGAGCATCGACCATTTCTCTGTGTAGATGAGCTGCAGGTCCTTCTGTCTGACCTTCGTTAAACCAACCATAACGCGAGTTACCGATAGCAGCGACAGCGAAATTTTGAATCGTAATCATTCTTTCCATGATACAATCAGCCTCGAAAGAACCGCATACACAGCCATGTGAATGGAAAAACGTATAATTATGGTCAACGCCGTTAGCACCGCTGAAGTTAGAATCGGTGATATCGCTGTTGTACCACTCCGCAACTGTGTTTGTATTAGCATGACCAACATGCTGAACATATTGAACACCGCCATTGATTGTATTTTTCAACTTATTAGGACCCCATGTGCCGTTTTCAGCATAATGGCGGATAAAGTCATAATCTTCTGGAATACCGATTGTTGTATAACCATTATCGTCACGTTCGCCTATAAGTAGTTCGAGGTAATCGCTGCCAAATGTTTGAGGATTATCATACAACCATTCGCCGCCCATTGCTACTTTTCTGAATTCACCTAAAACTGGTTCACGTTGGTATTTTAATGTCTTATTGATAATGTTAGCTTGTTTTGATGCGTTATCGAACGACATACGAGCAATACCGATTTCTGGAAGCAAGTCGTCTTCACCTATCTCTCCCCATTTGTTATTGCCGTTATCGTTCCATGTTCCATCGAGAGCACTGAAATATAGGTCAGCAGGAATATTGCTGTCGGTATAAACACTGCTGCTTTGAACAGAAGCATACAATCCTCGATAAGGAACGATATTAACATCGCCGCCCATCAACACCATAATGATACCGTTGTCAGTATATTCCTTAATGATGTAGTTACGAATCTTTTCTTGGTTATCGATGCCTTGCATTGAAGAATAAATCTCTGGAAGTGTGACAATTCTATTACGTACGCCTATACCTTCATAATATTTCATATATTCTTCAAAGCCACCGACATAATCTTCTCCTGTGATAATCAACAAATCGTAAGCACTTATGTCTCTGCCTCTTGTCTTATATGAACTAATCATTTCCGGATTGTCTGCCAATGACTGAACCTTACTATTTATATAAGGAGTATTCCATATCATTGCGGAATTGTCTCTTTTTGCTGAAGCCAACTCAACCTTTACAGTAGCTGTCTTTGCGTAAAATATTCTTCCTGATGATGGTTCATATTGAACTGGAGTGAAAGAAGTAAACGCAAAAGCATGACCATTAAGATAATGCGTTGTCAAAACTCCATGACTTTCTTTAGGATATACGCTTTTCGAAGAATAAATATCTTCGTTTTTCACGAAAGCCTTACGCTCTGGCTTTGAATAAGGACGTGACGCCTGATATGGAAAAAGTTGTTTTTCCAATGTAATTTCTTCAAAGTCGGAAAGAATGACTTCGACGGATTTTGCTTCCGCACCATTAGGAAGCAGGAGACTTACTGACTTATAAGGCAATGACGGATTTCCTTCAACAGCGGTCTGCATACAATCTTTAAATTGAACCTGATTGTAGCCTTGTATTTCGCTAACAATAGGATTTTCAAAACGATAAGTTCGTTCAACAGTTTGAGCTGAAACACACAAAGCTATCAATGACAAGAATAGTAAAAAACTGATCTTTTTCATATTATAATAAATTAAATTGACAAAATTGATTCTGCCAAAGATAAGATTTTATTTATTATAACAGTAGGATTTTTTTCTTAAAAATAAATAAGATTAATCAGTGATTTTACATTTCAAGCCACTGTAATAAAAGCATGTAATACGAAAGATTATTAAAAACTAATTTTCATTAGCATGAAGCGACAATGAAAATAACATTGACATTATAAAATGTACGGTTTTTATCTCTTCTTCTCAAAAAAGCCTTTTAATACTTTAAGGCATTCTTCTTGTAAAACTCCTGTTGCGATTTTTGTCTTTGGATGCAAAAGATTGCCATATTTGCTGAAACCGTTTTTTTTGTCATCGCAAGCCCATACCACCCTGCTGACATGCGCATGTGCCAAAGCTCCAGCACACATCACACAAGGTTCCAATGTAACATATAAAGTACAGTCATCCAAATATTTAGCACCCATAGAATTAAATGCCGATGTCAAGGCTAACATCTCGGCATGAGCTGTAACATCGTTAAGCTGCTCCACTTGATTATGAGCTCTTGAGATGATTTTGTCATTACAAACAACAACAGCTCCAACTGGCACTTCGTCATTTTCTTTAGCAACAAGCGCCTCATTAAGAGCCTGTTGCATATAGTATTCGTCAGAAAAAACGCTTAGTTTCATCTTAATCTCTATTGACTTCTTTAATCAAATCGCCGTTCTCTTTATAAAATTTCCAAATGCCGCTTTCTTTGCCATTAACATAAACACCTTGGTATTTTATGTTTCCGTTTTCATAATAAGTGAAAGCATCGCCTTCTCTTACTCCATCAACAAAGTTGCCTTTGCTCATCAAATTCCCTGATTTATAATATGTTTCAAAGACTCCGTTTCTCTTTCCATCAGCAATTGGTCCGTCGAGATATTTCATTCCCTCGTCATAATACCATGTCTCCCAAACGTAATTTCTGCTACCGTCCTTATTTTCCAAATAATAACGCACTTCTTTTCTATTTCCACTTTCATGTCTTGTCAATATTTCTTCAATAGTTTTTTTATTAGAACATGACAAAAAAGAAATTAACATCAAAATAACAAAGCCTAATCTTTTCATAATTATCTATTGAATGTCAAACGTTTGCCTCTATAATCTTCTTTAAATACTCCATTATTGTAAACCAGTTCTCCATTGACGAAAGTATGTGTCACGCTGCATGACAATTCCATTCCAGAATATGCAGTCCATCCGCATTTATAATAAACGCTTTCGTTGGTTATGGTTTGAGATTTTCTTGGATCAACAAGGACCAAATCGGCATAGTAGCCTTCTCTTATAAAGCCGCGTTTGTTGATTCTGAACAATATAGCTGGATTATGCGACAATAGTTCCACAGCTTTTTCTTTAGTAAGAACACCTTTCATTGCAAGGTCGAATGTTCCGATAAGAAGATGTTGAACTGAAGTACCTCCAGATGGCGCTGCGAAATAAGGTTTGTTTTTCTCTTCCAATGTATGAGGCGCATGATCTGTCGCCAATATATCTATATGATTATCAACACATCCTTGAATTATAGCCAATCTATCACTTTCCGTTTTGACAGCTGGATTACACTTCAAGAGAGTTCCTTTTCTTTCATAATCTCTATCGTCGAAAAGAAGGTAATGCAAGCATGTTTCTGCCGTTATCTTCTTATCTTTCAATGGAATATTATTATTGAAGAGCTGTATTTCCTTTGCTGTTGAAAGATGCAAGATATGAAGTTGGGTTCCATATTTTGATGCGAGTTCTGCTGCAAATGAAGATGTCTTGTAACAAGCCTCTGCGCTGCGTACCAAAGGATGAACAGACGCAGGAGCGTCATCACCATATTTATCCTTAAATATCTCCATATTTCTACGGACAATAGCTTCATCTTCGCAATGTGTCGCAATAAGACAAGGCGCTTCTTGGAAAAGGCGCTCCAAGGTTGAATTGTTGTTAACCAACATATTGCCAGTGCTTGAGCCCATAAACGCCTTTATACCGCAGACATTTTTAGGATTAGTTTTTAAAACTTCATCAATATTATCATTAGACACGCCCATATAGAACGAATAGTTTGCCATTGATTTTTCAGCGGCTATATCGTATTTATCTTGTAAAAGCTCTTGTGTCAATGTATTAGGAACGGTATTAGGCATATCCATGAAAGAAGTCACGCCACCAGCCAAAGCGGCTCTGCTCTCTGTCGCAATATCACCCTTGTGTGTCAGGCCAGGATCTCTGAAATGCACCTGGTCGTCGATTGCTCCTGGAAGCAAGTAACAGCCTTCTGCATCAAGCACTTGATACGAGTTCCATCGTTCAAAATCGACATCTTCGCCAGGAAGTATTATCTTCTCTATAGTTTCCCCAGAAATGACAACACTTGCCATAAAAGTCTTACCTTCATTGACAAGTGTTGCGTTTTTAATTATATAATTCATGATTTTTTAGCTTTTATTTTTCCAATCATACCTCTCCATCTCAAATTAATGACACCGAATATAGCTTCTTTAAAAATACCCTTCGACATTTTTGACGTTCCTTCGGCACGGTCAGTAAAGATGATAGGCACCTCTTTAATATTGAATCCCAATTTCCATGCTGTATATTTCATTTCAATCTGGAAGGCATAACCAATAAATTTAACCTTATCCAAATCAATGGTTTCCAGCACTTTTCTTGTATAACACACGAAACCCGCCGTTGTGTCACGCGTTTTCATTCTTGTAATAAATCTCACATAAGCAGATGCGTAATATGACATCAAGACTCTACCCATTGGCCAGTTAACCACGTTGACGCCAGTAATATAGCGAGAACCCACCGACAAATCGGCTCCGTTTGCACAAGCGTCATGAAGTTTGATAAGGTCATCCGGATTATGTGAAAAGTCAGCATCCATTTCGAACACATATTTATAATGACGCGCCAAAGCCCATTTAAATCCGTGAATATAGGCCGTACCGAGTCCCAACTTGCCTTTTCTTTCTTCTATGAAAAGTCGGTCAGGAAATTCTTGCATCAATCTTTTAACAATATCAGCAGTACCATCTGGACTATTGTCTTCAATAATAAGGATATCAAAAGACATCGGCATCTGAAACACATATCGAATAATTTTCTCAATGTTTTCTTTTTCGTTATATGTTGGTATTATTACAAGATTATCTGACATAAAAATTCTTTTTTGTTTCGTTTTTTTTATACAATCTTAACGCTACAAAGTTAAGAATTAATATGAATATTTTGAAATAAAAATTGTTAATTTTTATTATGAAAAGAAATGGTTTTACTATATAAATTTTAACAATTATTCCTGGAAATAAATCCTCTTGACTCTATGGGAAATACTTGTCAATATTTCGTATGGTATTGTGCCACATGCTTCTGCAATTCTTTCGACTGGATATTCATCGTTGAATAATATCGCAGTGTCATCTTCTTTGCAATCTATACCTGTCACGTCAATCATACACATATCCATGCAAATATTACCGATTATCGGCGCCGGCTTGTCATTAACATAGAAACAGGCTGCGCCATTGCCAAGCCGGCGGTTGAGACCATCCGCATAACCGATTGGCACTACACCTATTCTCGATTTTCTGCCGATAAGTCCTCTCCTGCTATATCCAACAGTCTCCCCGACTTCATATTCTTTTATCTGCACAATAGTGGTTTTCAAAGAGATTACGTTTTTCAGCTTGCCTTTATCCTCTTCACACGGAGCGACGCCATAAACACCAATTCCCAATCGCACCATATCATACTGATAATCAAAGAAACGACTGATTCCTGCGCTATTAAGAACATGACGTAAAATCTTATACGGAAAAGCCGAAACAATCTTAGAGCTCATATCTTCAAAGGCATTTATCTGCTTCATGGTAAAATCGTCAAACTCTTGACTATCACTTCCTGCAAGATGAGAGAAGACACTTTTCACAACTATATTCCTATTGTTTTTCAGCCTTGACAAAAGCTCGTCTATATCATCAGGCAAGAAGCCGAGACGATGCATGCCGGTATCGAGTTTGATATGAATTCCTATCTGCGCATCAGAAGAAAGTCCCGAATTATCAATAGCATCTTCCAAAAGAGAAAGGCTTCTAAAACTATAAATGTCTGGTTCCAAATTATTTTTAACAATACTTTCGAAGGTATTTATTTCAGGCGTCATCACCATGATTGGAAGGTTAATACCTTTACGTCTGAGCTCTATACCTTCATCAGCGTAAGCAACAGTAAGATAATCAGCACGATGAAACTCAAGAACATTTGAGACTTCAAATGTTCCACTTCCGTAGGCGAAAGCCTTTACCATCACCATCAACTTAGTGTCTCTCTTCAGTTTAGAACGATAATAATTCATATTCCTGACGAGATTGTTAAGATTTATTTCAAGAATTGTCTCGTGCGCTTTTTCCTGCAAAATCCTACTTATCTTCTCAAAACCGAAATCTCGAGCCCCTTTCAACAGAATCAACTGATTATGAAACGATTCGAGAGGATAATCCGATAAAAAGCTTTTAGTATCGTTATAGAATGTTTTTCTTATATCAAACTTATCTTTATGACGCAATATTGCTTCTCCAATTCCTATTATATAATTAACGCCCTTATTTTTAACAAGTTGAGCTATTTTTTCATATAAAACATCTTCCTTTAATTCACTTTGCAAAATATCAGAAAGGATGACGACTCGCTCTTTATGCTGATGTTGCTGATTCATGAAATCAAGAGCTATCGTAAGTGAATTGAAATCAGAATTATAAGTATCGTCAACTATTTCACAATTGTTGATTCCAGATTTAAGTTCCATTCGCATCGCAATAGGCGAGAGTCTTTTCATCTTTTCCATAATAACATCGTCGCTAACATTAAATTTCATAGCGACAAGCCAGCAGTGAATCGCATTTTCCACCGATGCGTCATCGATGAATGGAATAGTTAATTCAGATTTTGGACTTTGGACATCAGACTTAGAATGACGGCTATTCAAATATGCTTTTATAGTTGTTTTATCATTTTCTTTTTCAATGGAATACACGAAAACATCAGCATCTTCATTTATTCTACTCCATGTAAAAGCATTGACATTCAACTTTCTGACTTCCTCATCAATATCCTTGTAATCGAGGCAATATATTAAGGTTTCAACATCTGAGAAAAGTTTTATTTTCTCTTTTATTTTATTATTGATATTATCGAAATTCTTTCCGTGAGCATGGCCAATATTTGTAAACACACCTATTGTTGGCTTTATAATTTCTTTCAGATTCTGCATTTCATTTGGTCGAGAAATACCCGCCTCGAATATTGCCACATCATGCAAATCATTCATTTGCCATACCGACAACGGAACTCCTATTTGAGAATTATAACTTTTAGGGCTTCTTACGACAGACATTTCCGGGCTAAGAATCTGATACAGCCATTCTTTTACTATTGTTTTTCCATTGCTGCCTGTAATTCCAATAGTCGGGACGTTGAAATTACCTCTATGGAAAGAAGCTGTTTTCTGGAGAGCTTTTAAAGTATTGTCAACAATTATGAAAGTAGCGTCCTTTTTATTTTCAATTATTTTGGCGATATAATTTGAATTTTCCACAACAAAGGCTCTAACGCCTTTTCCATACAAATCGTCAATATATTTATTACCGTCATTACGATTACTCTTCAAAGAAAAAAACAATGTATTTTCAGGAGAGACGAGCAAACGGCTATCAAAGAGCAATTCTTTGATTATTAAACCATTATTAGAGTCGTTTATCACTTCTCCTTCAACAATTGACGCTATTCTTTCAACAGTATAATTCATACCGCAAAGATAGGAAAAGACTACGGACTGCGAGCAAATGACAACAGATTTTTTGCATTTAATTACAAACCTCCGTTCATGTTGGCTATTCTATTTTTCAGAACGTCAATTGCGAGATAAATAGCATGACGGAACGAGTCTGGGTCGGCTATATTTCTGTTTGCGATGTCATAACCTGTTCCGTGGTCAGGAGCTGTTCTTATAACTGGTAATCCTGCTGTGAAATTAACGCCGCCGTCAACAGCAAGAGTCTTAAAAGGAACCATAGCTTGGTCGTGGAACATACATAGCACTCCGTCATATTTCAGCCATGCAGCAGAACCGAAGAATCCGTCGGCAGAGAAAGGTCCGAACACCAAGAGTTCTTTTTCTCGGGCCTCTTTAATTGCTGGGATTATCATATCGATTTCTTCTTTTCCATAAAGGCCGCCATCGCCGTAATGAGGATTAAGTCCCATAACCGCGATGCGAGGTGAAGGAATACCAAAATCCTTCTGCAAGGTCTTATGGAAAACCTCCAACTTACTAACAACCAATTCTTTTGTAATTGTCTTAGAAACATCTTTCAAAGAAACGTGATTGGTTACGCTTCCCACTCTTAACTTATCGGACACCATCAACATCAAAGGCGTACATTCAGGACAGAATGAACTGATATATTTTTTCTGACTTGAGAATTGGAAATGTTCGGACTGGATATTCCCTTTGTTTACTGGAGCTGTAACCAATGCGTCAATGTTGTTTTTGTACAAATCATCGACTGCCAATTTCAAGGCTTCGAACGAGGCTCTTCCTGCAATTTCCGTTGAAACGCCTGGCTCTATTTTCAGTTCAGAATCAGTGTGATTGATGATATTTATTCTTCCCGGCTGCGCCTGACGAGCCTCTCTAATCAATGCATAAGAAAGCTCTTCCATATTGAAGTTTTTCTTATAATAAGAAAAGACTTTCGACTGCCCATAAACGATAGGTATAAAGAAATCAAAAATTCGGCTATCGCATAATGTTTTCAATATTATTTCATAACCTATCCCATTAATGTCACCTTGAGTAATTCCAATAACAGGCAATCTTTCGGAGTCTTTCTGTGTTAGCATAATGTGTTAGTTTTGAGAGACTTCAAAGATATAATAAATAAAATTAAAAAACAAATGTAAAATTATTTTTTTGTAATATTTTTATAACCCTCTATAAATCAGAGTATTTAAATTTCTCTCATCAAATATTTCATTTGCCACTTCTATAATATCTTCTGACTTCAAATTTCTAATTTTTCTTATTGTTTCAGAAAGAGGCTCTATCTCGTCTTTATAGAATGCCGCTCTTGCCATAGCGAGCAGCTCTCCGAGTCCAGATTCACCGCTAAGTGCAAGCTGCCCAATAAGTTGATTCTTTGCATTAGACAACTGAACAGAACCAAGTTTATTATTTCTTAACTTAGCAAGTTCTTTAAACACCAAGCCAACAGCTTTGTCGAGCGAATGCGGATCAACGCCCATATATATTGAGAAATTACCAGTATCAGAATATGCATTATATTGGGATTCAATAGTATATGCAAAACCATATTTTTCTCTGATATTAAGGTTCAATCTTGAATTCATGCCTGGTCCGCCCAAGATATTATTCAGCAGCACCATCTGCATTTTCTTCTCACTTTCAATATGATAAGCCAAGCCACCAATCATACAATGCGACAGATGACTGTTTCTTTCATAAACTACATTAAAGGCTGGCAATGACGCAAATTTATTTCTGTGATATTCGGTAGCATAACGTTTATAATCACCAAAATTTGCTATTATCTTGTTTTTAAATTTATCAAAAGAAATATCGCCTATTGTAGCAATAACCATTCTATCGGTAGAATAATTATTTTTGAGGAAACGGTACAAGTCATCACGAGTGAAGCCACTGACCAATTCTGTAGTTCCCAATATATTACGTCCCATCTCATGACCTTTATAGAGATTATTTTCAAAGTCGTCGCAAATCTCTTCGGCAGGACTGTCGAGATAAGAATTTATCTCATCCAATATTACGTCCTTTTCTTTTTCAAGTTCATTTTCAGGATAAACGCTATTGAAAGCCACATCTGAAACAAGTTCTATAGCTTTATTGTAATATTCTTTCAGGAAAGAAGCGTGAATACAGGTTTCCTCTTTTGTAGTGTAGGCATTAAGTTCGCCGCCCACGTTTTCAAGGCAGCTCAACACATGATAAGCCCTGCGTTTTTTGGTTCCTTTAAAAAGCATGTGCTCAATGAAATGAGCCAAGCCATTTTCATCGGCAGCCTCGTCACGCATTCCGGTATTGACCATCAACGACAAATGCGCGACAACGCCTGATCTATATTTATGAATTATTTTTATTCCGTTAGGAAGAATATATTCCGAAACAACACTTTCTTCGAGCATTCTATACTATATTATTTCATCCACATCTCAAACAAATCGCTGACAGAAGAAGTTCTACCTTTTGTATTTCCTTTTGACATCCAGTTATTTTCTTCCGCCAATCCGTCATAATCCTTCAACACTCTGAATGTATTCTTTTGAGGCAATTCAGGGTGACCACTTGTCTCCAACAACACCACTGCTGTATGGAAATCTTCAAGTCCTTCGTCTGTCTTTTTACCACTATAAATGAACGATTGCTGTGCATAATATCCGTTAACATAACCTTCTACCATATAATAACATGTAAAATAATCGTCTTTACCAGTGACTTTCACGCCATAATGAACATATTCTTCATATTCATCGCTTTCAACATTAAATTGTTTTCCGTAATAGTTCATTTGCTTGTTGTTATATATGAAACCGAGGTATAAGTCAGAGAAAAACTGTTCAGAGCCATTATTTTCGGCGTCTGACTCATATATCAGATAATGAGGAGTTGATATATACTCGCCTCTCATATCAGGAGGAGTGACGCCAGAATAAATCGGTATATATTCTGTCACTTCATCATAAATCTCTTCAGGAAGAACATAATCTGGCACCTTGTGAACCAAATTGTTTTCATCTTTCTTTTCCAATTCTCCCTTATAATGACCATTAACCTTATTACTATATTGGTCAACGCATTCTATTTCAATTATATAACCATCAGAAGACCTATCAACCACCACTTTTCCAGACACAATATTTCCCATATTGGTATAGCTTCCTGTTGAAGTGTAGCCAATGACCCACGAACCGTCGAAATCGGTATATGTTGTACTTTCAATCCATTCAGCCTGTTTCGAGTTGATATTAAAATTGATGAAGTCCTTCTCATTTTCACAATAGAGACGCAAATCCACGTCAAAATATCCATTTTCTTCACCATTATTGATAATGCAGCCATACAACAATTCATAAGTTTCTTCACCTACAGTAAAATAGTTTTTTGGCTTTTTATTTCCTATACATGAAGTCATCATAACGACGATGAGAATCAATGCGCTAACGCTTAATAAATTAAAGGAATATTTTTTCATGATATAACATTTTTTGCAAAGGTATAAATTATTTATTTACCGTCATCCATTTTTAACACTTATTAACATAATTATTTTTATTCAAAATAAGTCAAACTAAGAAACGTTTATTATCTTTGCAAGATTAAAAAATCATTTGAGATGAAATTAAGACATTTTATTTTACTGATATTTTTCTCACTACCCTTTATAGCTGAGGCACAGAAAGATATAAAAAACGACTGTATTTCTTTATCCATGTTCAGCGCCACCTATTCATATCAGTTTCCTGGAGCCGACACCAAAGACTTATACGGAAACAACTCGACGATAGGAGCAAGTTTTCAATACAAGACCGACAAGAACTGGATTTGGACAGCGAGCGGCAATTTTATCTTTGGCGACAGCATCAAAGCCAGCCGCGAGGATTTGTTAGGAATAATTTTGGACAACAACGGTGAGATTATAACTGGCGACGGCATCTACGGAAGCTACTCGATATTTCACAGAGGTTACAACATCCAGGCCAAGGTCGGCAAGATATTCAGTTTCTGGGCTCCTAATCCAAACAGCGGCTTCTTCATCAATGGAGGCTTAGGCTATCTCCTTAACAGAGCGCGCATCGAATTCTCATCAACAGCCTCTCCTCCAAACAACCTCGCCGGCGACTACCGTTACGGCTACGACAGAATGCGTGGAGGATTCGCCTATTCAGGTGAAATAGGTTATCTGTTTTTAAGCAGCTCTCGAATATTCAATTTTTCGGTCTCTTTAGAGTTCATACAAGCCAACACCAAACCTTTACGCAAGTGGGACTTCAACCTCATGGGACCAGACCTTAACACTTACATAGACAGATATTACGGAATACGTTTCGCCGTATATATCCCTACATATAAAAGAATGCCAGACGAATTTTATTACTATTAATCATGAATCTTTTATATTCAATAGCAATAAGAAGCTATAGCGGAGCAATCGCTATAGCTTCTTTAGTTGGCAACAAAAAAGCACAACTTTGGTGGAATGGCAGAAAAAAACAATGGGAAAACCTAAAATCCTTTAACAAAAATGACGAATGGATTTGGATTCATGTGTCATCGCTCGGCGAATTCGAACAAGGACTCCCTGTAATAGAACGACTTAAACAAGACTTCCCCCAATATAAAATATTATTAACATTCTTCTCCCCTTCAGGTTACGAACCAAGAAAGAATTTCCAACTTGCCGACAAAGTGGCTTACATGCCTTCCGACACATTGTCGAACGCAAAAAAACTCGTCAAAAACTTTAACATAAAAGCTGCTTTCTTCGTCAAATACGACTTCTGGTTTAATTATATGAAAGTGCTGAAAAAAAACAATATACCATTATATTACATTTCCGCATTGCTTCATAACGACCACTATTTCTTCAAATTCTATTCTTCATGGTTCAGAAAACAACTGAAAAACGTGAGTCATTATTTCGTTCAAAATGAAGAAACAGCCAATTTGTTAAATTCCATTAACATAAACAACGTAACAATAACAGGCGACACTCGTTTTGACAGAGTTTCAGAAATAGCAAAACAATCACAATCATTCCCAGAAATTGAAAGATTCATTAACGGAAGAGAATGTATAATAGCAGGAAGTTCTTGGCAAAGCGACGAAAAATTCCTCATTCCTTTCTCAAAGAAAATACCTGACAACTATTGTCTTATCATAGCTCCTCACGATATTTCTGATTCTCACATAAATCAAATAAGCTCGCAATTAGACAATTATATTTTATACAGTCAATTAGGAAAAGAAAACGAAGAACGTGGAACGGAAAACAGCGTCCTTGTTGTTGACACCATAGGAATCTTAAAGAAAATTTACAAATATGCTCGATTTGCGTATGTCGGAGGCGGTTTCATGAGCAGCATACACAACACACAAGAAGCGCTCGTTTTCGGCTGCCCCGTCGTAATAGGCCCTAAATATCATAAATTCGTAGAAGCCGTCGATTTGGTCAACGCCGGAGGCATGTTTTCCGTTAACAACCAAAAAGAATTTGACGATATTTTTGAACAATTGATGAACGACAATACATTCTACAATAAAGCTTCAGAGATTTGTCAGAATTACGTAAAACTAAGCATAGGAGCAACAGATAAAGTCATAAAATATTTAGAATCAAAATTATAACAAAATGAACACCATTATCAAAACAACATCAAGCAAAGACTTCAAAGCGAAAGTCTATCTTCTTGACACTATAGAACAAATAGACAATATAGAATTAAGCAAAAACGAAATTGATTATATAAATGAATGTTATGAATCTTCCAAAGGCAAGAAAACCATACATATAAACAGATTCACCGAACATCTGTACTTCTATGTTTTGGCACAGGAAGAACAATTTCGCCGTTTGGAAGAAGCTCGCCGCAGCGGAGCTTCCATGACAACACGCATCAACAAACATAAAATCAACGAAGTTTTGGTGACCGATGTCAATAACGTAAACCCTGACGAGACTTTCGCTTATGCAGAAGGAATGGCATTGGCTAATTATCAGTTTAACAAATATAAATCAGAACCTAAAGACAATAGTCTGAACACTATTTATTTAGAAGAAGGTTACGATGAAGAATTGTTAAACAAACTTAACATAACCATAGAAGCCACTTTATTAGCACGCGACCTTGTCAACGAGCCTGTCAATCATCTCAACGCCATTCAGTTTGCAGAAACTGTAAGTTCCAAACTTCGTGAAGCAGGTGTTCATGTTGAAGTTTTAAACAAGAAAAAGATAGAAGCGCTCAAGATGGGCGGACTTCTCGCCGTTAATGCAGGAAGCATCGACGAGCCTACTTTTACTATAGCCGAATGGAAACCTGAGAACAAGCGTAACGAGCAGCCTTTCGTTTTGGTTGGCAAAGGCGTCGTTTACGACACTGGCGGATATAATTTGAAGCCAGGCGCATCGATGGCCGACATGAAACACGACATGGCAGGAGCCGCAACAGTGGCAGGAGCTCTTTATGGAATAGCTAAAGCTAAATTACCTTATCATGTAATCGCCTTGATTCCTGCCACCGACAACCGCATCGACGGCAACGCTCATGTTCCAGGAAATGTCGTCACTATGTTTGACGGAAGTACTGTTGAGATTGTCAACACCGATGCTGAAGGCCGCATGATTCTGGCTGACGCTCTATCATACGCCAAGAAATATGAACCTGGTGCAGTATTTGACTTCGCCACATTGACAGGAGCGGCTTCTAACGCCATAGGACCGCACGCAACAGTCGTAATGCATCGCAATGCCGATTGTTATTTAGAATCCCTTAAAAAGTTCGGAAACGACGTCTATGAGCGTTTGGTAGAATTTCCTCTTTGGGATGAATATGCAGAATTGATAAAATCGGACATTGCCGATGTAAAGAACGTAGGCAGCAAATATGGTGGCGCCATCACAGCAGGAAAATTTCTTGAACGTTTCACCGATTATCCTTGGATTCATTTCGACATTGCAGGAACAGCGTTCCTCGATTCAAGAGACGGTTATCGCGTGGCAGGAGCGACAGGCATTCATGTAAGATTGTTGATGAAGTATTTTGGGGATTAGGGAAGACTGCAAGACTACAAGACTACAAGACTGCAAGAGACCACTTGTTGACTTGTAGTCTTGTAGTCTTGTTGACTTTTATTAACCATAAAAAAGATACGTGAGATACTTGCGATACGTGGAAACAAAAAAGAGGACACTTTTCAGCATCCTCTTCTTAGTAGCGGGGACAGGATTTGAACCTGCGACCTCCGGGTTATGAGCCCGACGAGCTACCAGACTGCTCTACCCCGCATCGTGAATTTCAAAAAAAACAACTTTTTTTTTGTTTTGTTTGCGAGTGCAAAGATATATTTTGTTTCTTTGCAAGTCAAGTATTTTTTAAAAAAAATTTTTCAACATGAATCACAAAGCAGGTTATGTAAACATTATAGGCAAGCCAAATGTCGGAAAATCAACGCTTATGAACGAATTTGTAGGCGAAAAAATTTCTATTGTAACATCGAAAGCACAGACCACAAGACACCGAATTTTGGGCATTGTGAACGGCGAAGAGTTCCAAATTGTGTTCTCAGATACGCCTGGAATCATCAAAAATCCCGCTTACAAGATGCACGAAGTGATGAATCAGTTCGTAAATGTGGCATTCATCGACGCCGATTTGATACTATACGTCGTCGATATTACAGACAAAAAAATTGACGAAAAAACAGTGGAGCGTCTCCAAAAAACCGACATTCCAATCTTCGTCTTGTTAAATAAAATAGATTTGTCGGACCAAGAAGGCGTGACAAATGCCGTCAACTTTTGGCAAAATGCTCTTCCGACAGCGACAGTCTTCCCTATCTCGGCGCTTCATCACGCCAACATAAAACACATCTTCGACTGCATTTTAGAGAGATTGCCTGAATGCCCTCCTTACTTCCCTAAAGACGAACTCACCGACAGATCGATGCGTTTCTTCATTTCTGAAATAATCAGAGAAAAGATATTGCTCATCTACAAGCAAGAGATTCCTTATTCAGTGGAAGTCGTTGTTGACGCATACGAAGAAAGCGCCAAGATGATTAACATCAGAGCGACAATCTACGCATCTCGCGACTCTCAAAAAGCTATATTAATAGGTAAAGCAGGCTCTGCTATCAAGAAACTCGGCATCATGTCGAGAGGCGACATCGAAGAATTCACAGGCAAGAAGATATTCCTCGACCTTAATGTCAAAGTCAGCAAAGACTGGCGCGACAACGAAGCCGAGCTGAAGAACTTTAATTACGAAGCTTGATTAGAATGGCTAAAGACTAATGGCTAAAGGCTAAAGTTGAATATCTAAAAAATCTTTTGTCTTTTGTCTTTCGTCTTTTGTCTTTTTATTATCTTTGCAAATCACAGAAATTATATTGATATGAGTAATATTGTTGCAATAGTAGGAAGGCCTAACGTAGGAAAATCAACTTTTTTTAATCGTTTGGTTCAAACACGTCAAGCCATTGTGGAAGAGACAAGTGGTGTAACTCGCGACCGCCATTATGGTCATAGCGACTGGAACGGCAAATCATTTACAATAATCGACACTGGAGGTTATGTAGTTGGTTCTGACGACATTTTTGAAGAAGAAATAAGAAAACAAGTTGAACTCGCCATAGATGAAGCCGACGTCATCATATTTGTCGTTGACGGAAAAGAAGGTCTTCACGTCCTCGACGAAGACGTAGCTTTGATATTACGTCGTTCAAAAAAGAAAGTTTTACTCGCCGTAAACAAGACCGACATACCTAACAAGGAAATCAATGTCGCTGATTTTTACTCATTAGGTTTAGGCGACATATACGCTTTCTCAGCCATGACAGGAACTGGAACCGGCGAACTCTTAGACGAAGTTGTAAAACATCTTCCTAACGACACAACAGACATTTACGACGGACTTCCAAAATTCGCTCTCGTAGGTAGGCCTAATGTTGGAAAATCATCAATGATTAATGCATTCCTCGGTCACGAACGTCATATCGTTACCGACATTGCCGGAACAACACGCGACAGCAACAACACTCGTTTCAACGCTTTCAACATGGACTTTGTATTGGTTGACACTGCTGGTCTCCGCAAAAAAAGCAAGGTTTCCGAAAACATCGAGTTCTATTCTGTAATGCGTTCTATTCGCGCCATCGAAGAATGCGATGTAGCGGCTCTCATCATCGACGCCACACAAGGCTTCGAGGCCCAAGACATGAATATTTTACGTCTCATCGAGAGAAACAAAAAAGGTCTCGTAGTGATAGTGAACAAATGGGACTTGGTCAATAAAGACTCTAACACTCACCTTCAATATGAGAAAATGATTAGAGAAAAAACAGCTCCATTCACCGATTATCCTATCATTTTCACATCAGCGATAAACCGTCAGAGAACATTCCGCGTACTCGAAGCTTTACATCAGGTTTATGAAAACAGAGAACGCAGAGTTTCCGTCAGAGAACTGAACGACACATTATTGGAAATCATAGCAGCTCAACCACCTCAAGTGGCATCAAGAAACCGTTATCTCAAAATCAAATATATCACACAATTGAAGAGCCCGACTCCACAGTTCATATTCTTCTGCAACTTGCCAAAAGACGTCAAAGAATCTTATTGCCGTTTCTTGGAAAACAAAATCAGACAGAACTGGAACTTCAACGGAGTACCGATACAATTGTTCTTCAGAGAAAAATAACTTCAATGTGGAATTAGGAATGAGGAATTAGGAATGAAATAAGAAAACTCCTAATTCCTCATTCCTAATTTCTAATTAATTACAATGGAAGAATTAAGAATAGACAAATGGTTATGGTGCGCTCGTCTTTTCAAGACGCGCACACTTGCTGCCGACGCATGCAAAGGCGGCAAAGTAAAAATCAACGACTCTTCAATAAAGCCATCACGCGAAGTCAAGATAGGAGAACACATTCAAGTTCAACTCGGACAATTACATAAGGTTGTGGAAGTCACGAGCATACCTAAAAGTCGTGTGTCACCCAAACAGGTAGAAGAAGTTTATATCGACAGAACACCTAAAGAAGAATACGAAAGAATCGAATTCATCCACGCATACAAGGTGGAATATCGCGACAGAGGCACTGGCCGTCCAACAAAAAAAGACAGAAGAATCATCGATAAACTGAAAGAGTTTTAAAATTAAAGTTATTTATATATAATGAAAAAGGGACGAAATTTAATTTCATCCCTTTTTGGTTAACAACTATAATGTTGTCATCTGACTATAATTCTACTGTTCATCACATCTTTATCATTTATAATTCTTATGATATAAATTCCTGCAACATCAAGACCGTCAACTTTATCAACATTACTATAGTCAGCAACTTTCACACCTGCTGAATTATAAACTTCCACTCTATCGCAAATCATTCCCAAATTGATGACATGATTTACATTTGTAGGATTTGGATAAAGAATGATACCATTGGCATATTGTTCTCCGACACCTTCTGTCGAGACAAAGTTTGCAACCAATTCCACATTTTCTGTAATCACAAATGAATATTCCATCTCTTCTGAAACCACTTCTCCGTTTTCTGTCCAATTTATAAATTTATAGCCTTCATTTGGTGTGGCTGTCACTGTGACTGTTTCACCATCGGTGTAAGTGCCTTCACCAGAAACAACGCCTGAACCTTCAATATTGATTGCGATTTCAACATCATAAATTGCGATGAAATTGGCAACAAAGTTTCTATCGTTTGCTATTTCAAATGAATATTCTGGTTCT
>JAZQVL010000117.1:0-4211 GCA_045631805.1 Bacteroidales bacterium
TTCTTTTCCAATCCTGAAGAATTCAGAATAATATCCGTCAATCTTCAACTTATTGAAATAAATATATTTGTCAGTAAAGAAAATAATATCTTTCAACACCTTATTATAACGTTCTTTCTCCGCTGGGAACATAAGTTCGTATGAAGAATTCATTTTCACCACTTGATAAACAGAATCTGCTCCTATCAGCTGACAACTTTCCGTGCAATCTGTAATGATTTCTTCCGGTTTTATATGATTAGGAATACTAATTGTATCAATTGGATCGAGCCATAAATCTTGAACTAAAATCCTGCATTCTTTTATGCTGTTACCTTTTCTTTGAAGAACGAAAACTTTATCATCGAAAATCTCGAAATCGAACATCACATAACCAGGATCGCTATAATGCTTTATCTTATCAGCACTCACACCAACTGCGTCAAGCATGTAGTAAGTTTCTTTCATCTTGAAGTTAATCTCTATAGTATCTCGATTAGGAATCACGCTCACCAAAGTATCTTCGTAACCGATACAGGAAAACAACAGTCCGACTTTGTTTTCCATCTTAGGCAACATCATAATGAAATCGCCTTTATCGTCGGAACTCACACCAAAGCTGGTATTGATAATTGTAATGTTTACATTCTTCTCTGCCACATTACCTTTGATTACAGAATAATCATTCTGTGCGAAAGACATCATTCCGCATAGAATAAGCGTGATTGTAAGTAGTAGTTTTTTCATGGTTTTATTTATTTGCTGTGAGCTGTGAGCAGCGAGCTGATAGCTGATAGCTGATGGCTGATGGCTGACAACTAATTTTCAATTTTCAATTCTATTTCACCCACTTCCCGCTCTCCAAAATCCCGCTCTCCCGTTCCCATTTCCCGTTCCCATTTCCCGTTCCCGTTTAATCATTTATACTCATAATGATATGTTCCACTGAAAACGACCTCTACTCCGATAGGAGGATGCACGTCACCTCCGGTAGTTCTCTTTATAGGATAATCGCCCTTATATTCATATTGATAATGGGTTTCACCTGATGACGAATCATTCTCCCGTTTATATGAAGAATATGTCAGGTTATTTTTATTAGAGAATTTTTTATAAATGCTTGCAGACCAACTGTCATATAAATTATAATAAGGATTTATTTTGTCGTCATACTTATATGTCTCAGTATATTCTACAGTCTCGCTGCCTTTTGTATATGATTTCTGCGTCTTGATATTTTCGCCTTCCCATTCAAATTCTAAAACCGTAACCCTGTCTTCTTTGGATGATGAACGTTCGGATGTTTTTTTCATGACAGTCTTTACAGCTTCAAGTGTACGCTCTGGCAAAACGAAACGCAAAGGATTAAAGGAAGCATCAGTTATAATCCCACGATTGTCAAACAAAGAAAATTCAGTAAATTCAACTTTAGAAAGACATTCTCCGTCATAGAAACAGTCAACTCTAAAAGCAAGGATGTTTTTCAATGTATCAACCACATCACCAATCTCATTCTGTATAACAAGATCAGTAAAATATGTCTCAACATAATCAAGTACATCATCTTTATAATGATAATATGCAGTCCAATCATGTTTGTCACCGCTAACCGATTCTATCTGACCGTTGTCATTATAAGAATATGTCTCTGTGTTATAAACTTTTCCGTCAGAGTCGTATTGGTCTATGCTTTTCAGCTGTTTCTTGTCCCAGTTCCAGAGTTCAACGAGATATTTCTCGCCATTGAGGTTTTCTTTGTATATCCTGTCAATCTTTTTCTTAGGATCATAAACACCGTCGACGTCTTCTTTCTTGCATGATGAGAACGATAATGCAATCATCAAAAATGAAATGAATAAAACTACTTTTTTCATATTTTTAAATTTTTAAAGATTAAATTTTCACTCAAAATTATCGAAAAGACCATAATTAGTCAAGACAAAAAGCTATGCATTTTTATGCATATATAACTTTGCAATTCCACAAAGTATATAACATTGACAAATAGCAATTTATAATTATTTTGGATATAATTTTTCCATATTTTTCCATCAATTTTATTGTCATATTTTCATCTTTCAGATTTCAACAACTATAAACTCTACTCTCTCAACTCTACACTTTTCTTTATATGGGCGTTCCGGCTCCGCCGTCGGGCTTTCCGCTATATCTTTTTCCGCTACGCTCCAAAAGGATGCCGCTTCAATCCCTAACGCATTGGGAGCTACTGACTCCGAGTCCCTACTCCTAATTAATAATATATTTCCTTATCCTATATATGTTACGCCCTTTCAGGGCTTTTATTTCTCTCGTAGAGACGCAGAGGAACGCAGAGTTCATTATTCATTCTTGAGACGTGTCAATGCGTGTTTATTTTTATGGTTACATTGACGCATCTCTACATTCATTCCTAATTCTCTCCGCAAAGTTTATAATTTTATTTTAAAAAAGCAAGTGTTTTATAAAATTTTCAGGGGGTAAATTATTGATTATCTATAATTTAATTTATCACACAAGTTTAAAAAAGCCTCTTAACATGTCATTTGCCTTCAACTTGCTTATGGAAATTTCTAAGAAATTTAAAAACATCAGAACCTCAGAACAAAAATTACAACAAATTGTCATTGAAATCATCCTAACAAAATACAAAGAAAGGTATCTTATTAAATCAAAACACTTGAAAAAAGATGATTTTTACATCACACCAAATTCGTACCTCATTCGTAACAACTTCGTATCAGATTCGTATTGAAAATTTCATTACTTTTGCAGTGATTTGAATGGCTAATGGCTAATAGCTAAAGTTTTAAACTTTAAACTAAAATAAATGGGAAAATTCAAAATTGTTGGCGGTAATAAGTTGCATGGAAGCATAGTGCCGCAAGGAGCAAAAAATGAGGCAATGCAAGTTTTATGTGCATGTCTTCTTACCGAAGAAAAAGTTACCATCACCAATTTGCCAGATATTCTTGACATCAACAATCTAATCGACATACTTGGCGATATGGGTGTTTGTGTCAACAGAATATCTTCTGACGTAGTGGAACTTCAAGCAAAAGACATTGACTTCTCTTATTTTGAGTCAGAAAAATTTACTGAAAAAGCAACTCGTCTGAGAGGCAGCGTCATGATATTAGGTCCTATGCTCGCCCGTTTCGGCAAAGGTTACTTACCTAAGCCAGGAGGCGACAAAATAGGACGTCGCCGTCTCGACACTCATATCATAGGACTTCAGAATCTCGGTGCTACATTCGAAGAAGCTGACAAATACCAAAAAGTGACAGCTCCTTCCGACGGATTAAAAGGAACATATATGCTTCTTAACGAAGCCTCTGTAACAGGAACTGCCAACATCATCATGGCAGCCGTCATGGCACAAGGCGAGACAACAATATTCAACGCAGCCTGCGAGCCTTATATCGTACAATTATGCCGTATGCTTGTCTCTATGGGAGCGCAAATCAGCGGCATCGGCTCAAACTTATTAACTATCAAAGGTGTAACAAAATTAGGCGGAACAACACATCGTCTGCTTGCCGACATGATTGAAGTAGGCAGCTTCATCGGAATGGCTGCTATGACAGGTTCCGAACTCACAATAAAAAACGCCGGAATCAAAGATCTCGGAATCATTCCCGACACATTCCGCAGTTTAGGAATAAAGATGGAATTTATCAATGACGACATTTACATACCTGCACAAGAACACTACGAAGTAGAAACATTTATAGACGGAAGTATTTTAACAATTGCAGATGCGCCTTGGCCTGGATTCACTCCAGACTTAATCAGTATCATTTTAGTCGTTGCGACACAAGCAAAAGGAACAGTCCTTATCCATCAGAAAATGTTCGAAAGCCGTCTCTTCTTCGTCGACAAACTAATCGATATGGGCGCACAAATTATCTTATGCGACCCTCACAGAGCCACCGTCATCGGTCTCGACCGCACACAGCAACTACACGCAGTCAAAATGGCGTCGCCTGACATCAGAGCCGGTGTCGCTCTCCTCATAGCAGCATTGTCAGCTAAAGGAACAAGCATTATCGAAAATATAGAACAAATCGACAGAGGCTACCAAAACATAGATGGCAGACTCAGAGATTTAGGCGTTGAGATTGAGAGAATATAAAAGTCAATAAGACAATAAGTCTATAAGTCAATAAGCTCATAGACTCATAGACTCATAGACTCATAGACTCATAGACTTATAGACTCATAGACTTATAGAC
>JAZQVL010000118.1:0-60154 GCA_045631805.1 Bacteroidales bacterium
AGAAGTCACATCAATCGATGAAAACGGCGTCAACGGCATGATGATCTATCCAAACCCAACACAGGGCGCATTACACATCACAGCAGAAGACATGACACAAATCACCATTGTCAACGCATTGGGTCAAGTGATGTACGACAACGCAGTCGTAACAGACAGCGAAGTTATCGACATGTCACAATATGAAGCAGGCGTTTATATGGTACGCATCACAACAGAAAACGGCGTTGCAGTAGAACGCATCACTGTAGTGAAATAAAACATTAGAATTATAAAATTCAAAAAAAGGCTGCCTTCGGGCGGCCTTTTTTGTAAAAAAATGTTATCTTTGCAAAACACAATTTATTTATAATCGTTATACATTAAAACTCCAGCAATTATGATTTTTACACCGGAAAATGTACTCTTAATTGGAGCCCTGATTTGGTTCGTAAGTATATTGTTAAGTAAAACCGGATATAGATTTGGTGTGCCGGTGTTGTTGGTTTTCCTTTTGGTTGGAATGCTGCTTGGCGTTGATGGCTTGGGTATTAGATTCGACAATTATAAATACGCTCAGATTATAGGCATGGTAGCTCTTACCATCATTCTGTTCTCCGGCGGTATGGATACGAAATTCTCTGACATTAAGCCTATACTTGGACCAGGAGCGGTGCTTTCTACTTTGGGTGTTCTGCTCACTACTGTATTCACTGGTTTTTTTATCTGGGGCGTTTCACATGCCTTCTCCCATGTAATACAGATTCCTTTAACATTAGCATTGCTTCTTGCTGCCACGATGTCGTCAACTGACTCGGCTTCGGTGTTCAATGTCCTTAGATCCCAAAAGATGGGACTGCGTAAAAATTTGCAGCCATTGCTAGAGTTTGAAAGCGGTAGTAATGACCCTATGGCCTATATGCTTACCATCGTGATGATACAGATTATACAAGGTGGCGGGGGAGGAGACATTGAAGCCTGGAGAATTATCGTTAACTTTATTATCCAGTTCGGATTCGGACTCGCATTTGGATTTGGTCTGGGTAAGTTGTGCGTTTGGATTATAAATAAAATCAATCTTCAGAATAAATCTCTGTATCCTATTTTGATGCTCAGTTTTATTTTCTTCATCTTCTCTTTCACTAATTTGTTTAATGGCAACGGTTATCTCGCAGTTTATGTGGCGGGTATAGTGATGGGTAATTGCCGACTTACGGAGACGAAGAGCATCAGTTCGTTTTTAGATGGTGTCACATGGCTTGTGCAAATCGTGATGTTCTTGGTTTTGGGAATGCTTGTCAATCCGCATGAGATGTTCAAGATAGCGGTTCCAGCGTTGATAATAGCAGTTTTCGTAATTCTTGTAGGTCGTCCGTTGTCGGTGTTCCTCTGTCTTATACCATTCAAAGGCATAGGAAGGAGAGCCAAGATGTTTATTTCATGGGTTGGATTGAGAGGAGCTGCGCCTATCATTTTCGCTACTTATCCTGTAGTTGAAGGCGTTGAAGGCTCGTCGCTTATATTTAATGTGGTGTTCTTCATCACGCTGACTTCATTGCTTGTTCAAGGTACTACAATACCAAAGGTCGCCAATATGTTGAGACTTAGCATGAAGAAAGATGACGGTCCAGAGAACTTCGGCGTTGATATTCCAGACGAATTGAATACAATCTTGCAACAAGAAGTGGTGAAAAAAGACGCCTATCTAAGAGATTATCCTCTGAATGAAGGAACATTGGTTATGATTGTTGAACGTAATCAGAAATATATTGTACCTAACGGAAAGCTGTTGCTCAAGAAAGGTGATAAGCTGTTGCTTATTTCTGCTAAAAATGACGAGACAATCGAATCTAAGAAGACACATAATATGTTGGAAATGATTTCAACAAAACGTAGTAAAGAACGTTAGAAATAAAAAAATAATTTTTGTTGAATAATGATGCTTTTTCAATCATTATTGTTTAATTTTGCAAAACGAAAAAATATAAATAAAAATAATACATTATGATAAGTTACAAAACCTTAGGACTTGTTAACACTCGTGAAATGTTCGCGAAAGCTGTAAAAGGCGGATATGCAATACCAGCGTTTAATTTTAATAATATGGAACAACTTCAAGCTATTGTTATGGCTGCTGTTGAAACAAAATCACCTGTTATCTTGCAAGTGTCTAAAGGAGCTCGTGACTATGCTAACCAAACATTACTCCGTTACATGGCAGAAGGCGCAGTAGGTTACGCTAAAGAATTAGGCTGTGAAAAACCAGAAATCGTTCTTCACTTAGACCACGGCGACAGCTTCGAAACATGCAAGTCATGTATCGATATGGGATTCTCTTCAGTCATGATTGACGGTTCACATCTTCCATACGAAGAAAACGTTGCCTTGACAAAGAAAGTCGTTGAATATGCACATCAATTTGATGTTACAGTAGAAGGGGAACTCGGAGTTTTGGCTGGCGTTGAAGATGAAGTAAGTGCAGCAGAAAGCCATTATACAAAACCAGAAGAAGTTGTTGACTTCGTTACAAAGACAGGTTGCGACTCATTGGCAATTTCAATCGGCACATCACATGGTGCATACAAATTCACTCCAGAACAATGCACAGTAGATCCAGAGACAGGCAGACTTCTTCCTCCTCCATTGGCTTTTGACGTATTGGCAGCTATAGAAGAACAACTTCCAGGTTTCCCAATCGTGCTTCACGGTTCATCATCAGTTCCACAAGATGACGTTGATACAATCAACAAATATGGCGGTAAATTGGTCGCAGCAGTAGGTATCCCAGAAGAACAACTTCGTAAAGCTTCTAAGTCAGCAGTATGTAAAATCAACATCGACTCAGACAGCCGTCTCGCCATGACAGCAGCAGTACGTAAGACATTAGCTGAAAAACCAGGCGAATTTGACCCACGTAAATATTTAGGACCAGCACGCGAAAGCATGAAACAATTATACATGCACAAAATCGTTAACGTGCTCGGATCTAATGATAGGATTTGAGGATTTGAGGATCTGAGGATTTGAGGATTTGAGGAAGTAAGACAATTACCTTAGTTCCTCAATTCCTTAGTTCCTTAATTCCAAAAAAACGGGATGTAGCGCAGTCCGGTAGCGCGCTTCGTTCGGGACGAAGAGGCCGCAAGTTCGAATCTTGTCATCCCGACAAAAAAAGACCAGGAGGGCTTTTTAAAAAGTCTATGAGTCAATAAGTCAACGGGTCAATAAGTTTTGATTCATCCCTATTGCTCATAGACACATAGACTTATAGACTCAAAAAATGGACATTATCTCTATACTTGCAATAAGCATCGCACTTTCGATGGATGCTTTTTCTGTGTCAATATGTAAAGGATTGGCAACAAAGAAATTCTCTTTCAAGACCGCATTGTTATGCGGATTATGGTTCGGTGGATTTCAGGCTCTTATGCCGTTGATTGGTTATTTCCTTGGAGCGCAGTTTGAACATTTCATCACTTCATTCGACCATTGGGTAGCCTTCGGCTTGCTGCTTGTCATAGGCGTCAATATGATCAGAGAAGCCTTGTCGGAAGACGAGGATGACGACTGTGACGATAACTGCGGATGTACAGGTTTCAAGACGATGCTCATGATGGCGATAGCCACCAGTATCGACGCATTGGCGGTGGGAGTGTCATTTGCGTTTTTGTCGGTTAATATCTGGAAATCAGTGTTGGTTATTGGAGTTACAACGTTTTTGTTCTCTTTCGTAGGCGTTAGAATAGGAAATATATTCGGTTCGCGTTACAGCAAAGTCGCTGAGATAATAGGCGGCGTCATACTCATTATTTTAGGAGTGAAGATTTTGTTGGAACACCTTGTTTTTTAGTTAGGAGTTTGTGAGCCTTAGTTCAAAAAAATCTTTAGCCATTAGCCATTAGCCTTTAGTCATTTTTCTTATCTTTGCGAGAAATAAAAAACTTTATATTTTGCAAACGTTAAAGTCACAGATAAATCCTAACAGTAAGGAATTTCAAGATAATAAGAAAGCATACATGGAGCTGATGTCACGCTATCGTGATGGCATGTCTCTCAGTATGCAAGGCGGCGGTGCTTCTGCCGTGGAAAAACACAAGAAACGTAACAAACTCCTTGCACGCGAGCGCATTGACTTGCTCATCGACAAGAACACTCCTTTCTTGGAACTCTCTCCGATGGCAGCTTATGATACATATAACAACGACTTTCCGTCAGCTGGTATCGTGACAGGCATAGGGACGATACAAGGCAGAGAGGCGATAATTGTAGCCAACGACGCTACCGTGAAAGGCGGCACATATATGCAATATACTGTGAAGAAACATCTTCGAGCACAGGAGATTGCGATGGAGAACAAACTGCCTTGCGTCTATATGGTAGATAGCGGCGGAGCCTTCCTTCCAGAACAAGATACGGTTTTCCCTGACAGAGACCACTTCGGCCGTTTCTTCTACAACCAGGCTCGTATGTCGGCGATGGGAATACCACAGATAGCCATCGTGATGGGTATGTGTACTGCAGGTGGCGCTTACGTGCCAGCCATGAGCGACGAGACTATCATAGTAAGAAACCAAGGAACCATTTATCTCGGCGGACCTCCATTAGTGAAGGCTGCGACAGGTGAAATAGTAACGGCAGAAGAACTCGGCGGAGCAGAGATGCATACTTCCGTGTCGGGTGTCGCTGACCATCTCGCTGAGAACGACAGCCATGCAATGCAGATATGCCGTAGCATTTTCAAGACATTAGAAAAGAGAAACAAACAACGTCTCGACATACTTCCAATTGAAGCTCCGTTATATGACCCGGAAGAACTCTATGGCATCGCACCTGTCGATTTACGTCAGCTCGTCGATCCGAGAGAGGTGATAGCACGTATGGTTGATGGCAGCCGCTTTCAGGAGTTTAAGGCTCGTTATGCCCCGACAATAGTATGCGGCTTCGCTCATATCATGGGTTTCCCTGTTGGAATTATTGCCAATTACGGAGTGCTTTTTTCAGAGTCGGCGCTTAAAGCAACACACTTCATCGAATTATGCTGCCAACGTAACATACCGCTTGTGTTCTTGCAAAACGTCACAGGCTTTATGGTTGGAAAACAATATGAATGCGGCGGCATCGCTAAAGACGGAGCCAAGATGGTTCATGCTGTAAGTAATGCCAATGTTCCTAAGTTCACAGTCATCTTTGGTGGTTCGTTCGGTGCTGGCAACTACGGCATGGCAGGACGCGCCTATAGCCCGAGACTGCTGTTCATGTGGCCTAACGCTAAGATTTCCGTCATGGGCGGCGAACAGGCAGCAGGAGTTCTCACTACAGTGAAAGCCGATCAATATAAGGTTAGAGGTCAAGAAGTGTCACAAGAAGAATTGAATAAGATAAAGTCAGAGATACTGGCAAAATACGATTATGAAGGCTCGGCGTTCTACAGCACCGCACGTCTGTGGGATGACGGCATCATCGACCCTGTAGATACAAGAAAAATATTGGCGATGGGAATAGCAGCATCATTAAACCAACCATTCCCGCCATTACAGTTTGGTGTTTTCAGAATGTAAAAAACAATTCATAATTCATAATGCATAATTCATAATTGTTGGTGATTATGCATTGTGAATTGTGAATTATGAATTAAATAAAATGGATTTCACAACATTACAGATAGGAATAGAAAAGAATGTGGCTCGCATCGCTTTGAATCGTCCAGAGGTGCGTAATGCCATGAACGCTCTCATGATTAAAGAACTCACCGAGGCGATAGACTGGCTCGATGCTCGCGACGACATACACGTGATAGAGATATGCGGCAATGGCAAGTCATTTTGCGCTGGAGCCGACATTAACTATATGAAAGACATAGCATCTTTTGGTTATAACCAGAATCTCGAAGATGCGAAAAAATTATCGAAATTATTCCAGAAGATATATTTCTGCAATAAGCCAGTCATCACTTTGGTACATGGAGCTGTGATAGGCGGAGGCAATGGCATCACAGCGGCTTCTGACATCGTCCTTGCTGAAAAAGATACAGTCTTTGCCTTCAGCGAAGTCAAATTGGGACTTACTCCTGCAACAATATCGCCTTTTGTCATGGCGAGATGTGGCGAGATGCCGGCGAGAGAGCTGATGCTCTCGGGAAGGAAGTTCACCGCTCAGGAAGCGATGAATTACAGACTCGTCAACCATGTCGGCACTATAGACGAAATGAATCGTATGATGGATTCATATATCGACAATTTCTTGCAGGCTTCGCCAGATGCGATAAGAGACTGCAAGCATCTTATAAGAAACATAAGTGGAAGAAACAATCCATATGACAGCATCTTCGACGCGACAGCTATGATAATAGCGCAAGAAAGAATGAGTGACGATGCGCAGGAGAGGATGAAGGAGTTTTTGGGCTGTTGATGTTTTTATTTGTTTATTCGTTTGGAAAAATGTAAAGATATTTAATTATTCGTTGGAAAAAGTGTACGAGTATCTTGTTTATTCGTTTGGAAAAGTGTATTTTTGCAATTGAATAATAATAAATGCGATGTTAAGAAGAAAGATAGAATCGGTTTTGACTGAGTGGAAGGATTCCAAATCGAAAAAACCACTTGTGATAAAAGGTATTCGTCAATGTGGAAAAACATACATTGTCCAAAAATTTGCAAAAGAGAATTATGAGAGTGTAGTTTATATGAACTTCATTCTCGAACCGGATAAGAGGTCTGCTTTTACTGGTAATATAGATATTGATACCATTCTTCTTAATTTATCAGCTTTGATACCAGGTTGTCGTTTTATCAAAGGTAAGACTTGTATTATCTTTGATGAGATTCAAGAGTGCAAGGAGGCGAGAACAGCTTTAAAGTCATTCCAAATAGATGGCCGTTTTGATGTTATTGCTACAGGATCTCTTTTGGGAGTAAGAGGTTATGGTAAAAACGACAATAAATTGAATGATGGGCAGGATTCTGTTCCTGTAGGATATGAAACTGTGATTGAAATGTATCCGTTGGATTTCGAAGAGTTTCTATGGGCAAATGGACTTAATGATATAGTTATAGATTCGGTGAGATCGTGCTTCGAGAATGAGACGGTGGTTCCAGATGGCATTCACAAGGTGATGATGGAGCTATTGTATAGGTATATTATTGTTGGAGGTCTGCCTGAGGTGGTTAGTACATTTATTGAGACTAAAAACATCGAACTAATATATAAAATGCAGCGTAACCTTATAGCTGAATACGAAGAGGATATGGTTAAGTATGCAGACAATGCTGACAAGTCGCGAATCCGTGAATGTTTCGAGTCTATCCCCAAACAATTGGCTAAGGAAAATAAGAAGTTTCAGTATTCGATAGTACAAAAGGGAGGACGTTCTTCACAATATATAGGTAGCATCCAATGGCTTGAAGATGCTGGTATAGTTAAAAGATGTTATAATACAAAAATTACAGAGTTGCCTCTTGAGGGGAATTCTATTGGTGATTGTTTCAAATTGTACACTTCTGATATAGGTGTTCTTGTAGCAATGCTTGATTATGGAACTCAGGCTGATATTTTAAAAGGAAATCTTTTAGGTTATAAAGGTGCTATATTTGAGAATCTTATGGCGGATTTTCTTTGTAAGTCTGGTCAGAAATTATATTATTTTCAGAAGGAAAGTGGTCTTGAACTGGATTTCGTTGTGCGATACAAAGGTGAATGTGTGGCGATAGAAGTCAAGGCGAAATCTGGGAAAGCCAAAAGTTTAAGAACAGTTCTGAAGAATAAAGAAATTTATCATGTTAATAATGCTATCAAACTTGGGAATTATAATGTAGGACGTGAAGGAGAAGTGCTTACAATACCACTTTACATGGGATTTCTTATCAAGGATAATCTTGCAGATGTTATAGTCCCAGATATTGATATGAGTTTGTTGAGTTAAAACTATTATCTTTAGCCTTAGTTTTTTTAAACTTCAACTTTTCTCTTGGTTATTATTATTATTATTATTAAATTTACGGCGTTAATTAAAAATAATATTACCATGAAACGACTCTTTATTTTCCTGATGGCAGTCGGTATGTCTGCAAGTGTTTTCGCTCAGATAAAACAACAATCGGATTTAGAAAACGAGAATAATCCTGTACAAAATCTGAACTCAATGCAAAATTACCTTGATTATATGATATTGACTTGGGATATTCCTCAAAATACAAATTATGATGAAAAGTTATTATCATGGTCTAATGATATATTATACACCGCCTTCGCTGTCGGAATATATGAGGAACAAGAAGCATTGCATTATTTCACTTCGGACGATATTTCTGACTATGTCGGATGGAGAATTAAGCAGATAGCTTTTATTCCTTTGGGAACAGAAAACACTCACTCTATTGTAATATGGGAGGCATTTGATGAGGAGAAGACATTGGTATATGAGCAGGAAATAGGTAACGAGAATCTCATTTTCGGAGAGTGGAACTATATTGACCTTGATGATGATTTCTATTTTGAAAACGATAAGAATTATTATATAGGATTCTCGTCAGATGGACATTCCGACGGACATTTTATATTCCCTGCCGACAACTCGCAACCTAATTATGGCAAGAACTGGATTCATATAGGAGGATTTAACTGGCAATGTTTTGATGAAGCGGTAAATCGTAATTTATGTATCAAGACAATCTTAGAGGATACAGATGGCAAAGTTGGCAATATCAATAATATTAAAGACAACAAATTGACAGGCTATAAAGTTTATGCCAATAATGAAATTGTAAAAGAAATCAAAGAACCTTATATCACGTGTTATTATGATGCTGAATTTGACCCGGAAAACGATATCCAATATTGCGTGACTGCTGTATATGGAGATATGGAGTCGGAACCTGTTTGCGTTGAGCATGTTTCTATAGAAGAGATGATAGATAATCATTCAATGCTAAACGTTCATCCTAATCCTACGAATGGCAAAGTAATAATAGAGAATGTAAATGTAATCTCGGTAGAGATTTATAATATGCAAGGGCAGAATGTAGGCAGATTCAATACTAATGAAATAGATATGGGAGTTCTTCCTTCAGGAATGTATATCTTGGTAGTGAAAGATATTGAAGGAAATATCAATATTGCAAAAATGGCTCTTGAACTTTGAATTTAGTTTAACAGCCAATAGCCAACAGCCTTAGTTTTTTTAATGTTCTTGGTTCAAAGTATAAAGTTTTTTATTATCTTTGTAACCATATTATGCCTTCGAAGAAAATACATAAAATATTAGTCGCGAACAGAGGCGAGATAGCGGTTCGTATCATCGGCACTTTACGGAAGCTGAGTATTTCTTCCGTTGCTGTTTATGCCGACAACGACGCTGATTCACTGCATTGTCGCCTCGCTGATGAGGCACGCCCTCTTGGTGGCGGCAGCCTTAAAGACACATATCTCAATATACAGAAAATCATTGATTCAGCTTTAGATGCAGGCGCCGATGCTATACATCCTGGTTATGGATTTTTGTCGGAGAACGCCGAATTTGCAGAAGCATGTAAGGCTAATAATTTGATATTTATCGGACCTAATGCCGAGTCGATGCGACTGATGGGCGACAAGATAAGGGCACGTCAGTTTGCGATAGAAAATGACATCCCTGTCGTTTGGGGATTGGTGGGCAGCGTTGAAGAAATAGAGGCGCAAGCCGCCGCCCTTCCGTATCCCGTCCTCATAAAAGCCTCTGCGGGCGGCGGCGGTAAGGGAATGCATATAGTGGAAGACGCATCACAATTACATCTCTCCCTAGAACAGGCTTCACGAGAAGCTGAGAAATATTTCGGCAACGGACAGATTTTCATAGAACAATATATAAGAAATCCTCGTCATATCGAGGTACAGGTTCTCGCCGACCATCACGGTAATATCATCCATCTCTTCGAACGCGAATGCTCCGTGCAACGTCGCTATCAGAAAGTCATTGAAGAGTCTCCATCTCCAACACTGACAGAAGAAAGACGTCAGGCGATATGCGAGACAGCTGTCGCAATTTGCAAATCGATGAATTATAGAAATGCTGGTACTGTGGAGTTTATACTCGATGAGAATCAGAATTTCTACTTCCTTGAGATGAATACTCGTATTCAGGTGGAACATCCAGTGACGGAGCAAAGAACAGGTATCGACATCGTTGAAGAACAGATTCGCATAGCGCGCGGCAAGGTGATGGGTTACACGCAAGATTCCATAACAGCCAACGGCCATGCTATAGAATGTCGTATCTATGCCGAAGATCCGGAAAATAATTTCATGCCAGCACCAGCTGAGCTTACATTATATCATGAGCCTAATATGCGTGGCGTCAGAATTGACAGTAGCATCAACGGCCCAACAACAATTTCCGACAGCTACGACCCTATGATAAGCAAGCTTATATGTCATGGCAAGACGAGAGAGTCGGCAATAGAAATAACCAAAAACGCACTCAAGAATTATATAGTTCAGACAAGAAAAACCAATATTCCATATCTTCAAAGTATCATAGATAACGAAGATTTCCTTAACAATAAAATCGACACTTCTTATTGCGAGAAACATCAGGAAGAACTTGTCGCCTCAATGCATCAGATGCGTAATGACATCAAGAAAGAAGATGTGGCGGCATTATTCCTTTTCTACGATTTCAACAAGTTATATCTCGAAAATAAGAACATAGATAATGTTTGGGAAGAAATTGGATACTGGCGCTACAATATGAATATCATAGTTGAAGTTGACAGCAAACCTTATTCTGTCAATATTGATAAGATAAGACGTAAGTCGTTGAACTGCACTATTAACGGACAAGATTATGAAGTCTTGTTGTCACAAAATGGCGGCGGCATCAACAAGGTTATCATCAATGGAATGACAGAATCTGTTTTTGTATCGGAGACTTCAGACAATAATTATTGCGTTCATCTGAAAGGCCTCGACTTCATCTGTCGTCGTAATGATGAACTTAACTATACAAAAGATTACTCAAACGTAGATGCCAAAAACAATGATATGACATATTTCTCACCGATGCCTGGTAAGGTTATTAAAGTCAATGTGAAAGAAGGTGATGAGGTGAAAGAAGGAGATGTTTTATGTGTTGTTGAGGCAATGAAAATGGAAAATAATATAAAGGCGATGACATCAGCCAAAGTGGCTAAGGTTCTCGTCAATGAAGGTGATAAAGTAGATGTTAAAACAATTTTGATAGAATTAGTATTATGAATTTTGATTTGACAAAACAACAAGTAGAGTTTCGTGAGAAGGTGCGCGACTTCGCTGAACGCGAGGTGAGACCAGTTGCAGCTTATAATGACGAGAACGAAATTTTTGATGTTGAGCTGACAAAGAAAATGGCAGATCTCGGTCTCCTCGGAATCTGCGTCCCTAAAGAATACGGCGGACAAGACCTCGATACTCTTTCATATATTATCGCTGTTGAGGAAATCGCAAGAGTCGATGGTTCAACGGCAGCTACTATTGCAGCAGACAATTCATTGGGTATCAGCCCGATTAAAGAATACGGAACCAAAGAACAAAAAGAAAAATATCTCCCTCGTCTTTGTAAATCTCATCTCTGGGGATTCGGCTTGACAGAAGAAAATGCAGGCTGCGACTCAAGAGGCACACAATCGACAGCACGTCAGGAAGGCGACAACTGGATAGTCAACGGCTCTAAGATATTCATTACAAACAGCGCTACTCCTATGACATTGGGAAGTACAATACAAGTAATATCAGGAGAGAAAAACGGCAAGCCAGAGTTCACGACATTTTTGATTGAGAACGACACAGAAGGTTTTGCCCAAGAGCCAATGAATCGCAAGATGATGTGGCGCGCTTCCAATACAGGAAAACTCACTTTTGAAAACGTGGCTCTTCCAAAAGAAAATATGCTCGGAACACCGGGACAAGGCTCTCATATCATGTTATCTACATTAGACGGAGGCCGTCTTTCTATAGCCGCTATGGGATTAGGATGCGCTCAAGGTGCTTACGAAATGGCTCTCGCTTATTCACAAAAAAGAGAACAATTCGGTAAGCCAATCTGTAAGTTCCAAGCTGTCAGCTTTAAACTTGCTGATATGGCGATGAAGATTGAAGCAGCACGTTGTCTCCTTTATAAGGCCTGTAGAATAAAAGACGCAGGAATGCCTTTCGGCAAAGAAGCAGCGATGGCTAAATTGTACTGCTCTGAAGTAGCTGCTGAAGTATGTGATAACGCTGTTCAAGTGATGGGCGGTCACGGTCTGTTAAAAGATTTTAACATGGAAAGATTCTATCGCGATCAAAGAATATTGCAGATAGGAGAGGGAACGTCAGAAATATTACGACTCGTAATTTCAAGATATATAGGTTGTTAAAGATGAAGTTTAATAAATAAATTTTTAGTTATGAATAAATTAGAACAAATGTTTGAAGTATTGCGTAGCCGTCCAAAGAAACGTTTGGCAGCAGCTTACGCTAATGATGACCACACAATCTGCGCTGTCAGTGCAGCTATCGACAATGGTTTAATCGAAGGTATCTTATGTGGTGATAAAGATGTTATCGCTAAAGTTTGCGAAGCTGAAAACATCGATATCAATAAGTTCACTATCGTTCACGAACCAGACGAAGTTAAAGCTGCTACAAAAGCTTGCGACCTTATCAATGCAGGTGAAGCTGACATCATGATGAAAGGCCTTCTTTCAACAGACAAATATATGCGCGCTATCTTGAACAAAGAACGTGGCTTGTGCCCTCCAAACGCAACATTAGCTCACGTTTGCGCTATAGAAAATCCTAACTACCACAAATTGTTAATCGCCAGTGACTGTGCTATCATCCCAGCTCCTGACTTCAAACAAAAACAAACATTATTGAAATATTTAGTATCAACAGCTAATGCTTTGGACATCAAGAATCCTAAATTGGCTGTTATCACTGCTACAGAACAGATGCTCGTTGGTATGCAAGCATGCGTTGACGCAGCTCTCATCACTAAGATGGCAGAACGCGGCCAGATTAAAGGTTGCGTTGTTGACGGTCCTATCTCATTAGACCTCGCTATCGATGCTGAAGCAGTAGCTATCAAAGGTTTCAAGAGCCCTGTCGCTGGTGACGCCGACTGTCTCTTGTTCCCATGCATCGAAGCTGCTAACGTATTCTACAAATGTAATAGCAAATTCGACCACGCTGAAGTTGCAGCAGTCGTTATGGGCGCTAAAGTTCCTTGTGTATTGTCATCACGTGGCGACACTTCACAAACAAAATTATATTCAATAGCTTTAGCAGCATTGTTAGCAAAATAATTAATAATATAAACGTAAATAAATTTAAACTATGAGTCACAAATTATTAATCATCAACCCAGGTTCAACATCAACAAAGATTGCTGTTTTCCACGATAAAGAATGTGTTTTCAAGACAAATCTTAAACATTCAGCAGAGGAAATAGCTCCATTTGAACATATCGCTGACCAATATCACTTCCGTAAAGAAGTTATCCTTAACACTTTGAAAGAAGCTGGTATCGAACTCAACGACCTTTCAATGGTTGTTGGTCGTGGTGGCTTGTTAAAACCTCTCACATCAGGTATCTACGAAGTTAATGAAGCTATGAAACGCGACTTAGTAAATAGCCCTGTTGGTGAACACGCTTGTAACCTCGGCGGTTTGATCGCTGACGACATCGCTCAGTCAGTAGGCGTTAAAGCTTATATCGCTGACCCTGTTATCGTTGACGAAATGGAAGACGTAGCACGTTTCTCGGGTCATCCTGCATTCCCACGTATGTCAGTGTTCCACGCTTTGAACCAAAAGATGATTGCTCGTCAACATGCAGCAACAGTTGGCAAGAAATATGAAGAATTGAATCTCATCGGTATTCACCTTGGTGGTGGTATCTCTGTGGCAGCTCATAAAAAAGGTCGTGTTGTTGACGTCAACAACGCTTTGAACGGCGACGGTCCTTTCACACCAGAACGTTCAGGCGCATTGCCTTCAGGCCCTCTCATGAACGCTTGCTTCAGCGGCAAATATACTAAGAAAGAAATAGACCTCATGCTTAAAGGTCAAGGCGGTTTCGTTGCTTACTTAGGCACAAACGACGCTATGGAAGTTGAAAACAGAGTTAAAGCTGGCGATAAAGAATGGGAACTCGTATATCGCGCAATGGCTTACCAAGTAGCTAAAGAAGTTGGCGGTCTCGCAGCATCAGCATTCAGCATGGACGTTGACGCTATCTTCGTGACAGGCGGCATGGCTTACGATAAGAACTTCTGTAAGATTTTAGATAGCCACCTCGGCAAGATCGCTCCAGTTTGCGTATATCCTGGCGAAGACGAAATGATGGCTCTCACATTAAACGGCCTCATGGTCCTCAATGGCGAAACAGTAGCAAAAATCTACGAATAAAAAAAAGAGCCGCAAGGCTCTTTTTTTATTGAACTTTAGAATCTTAGAACTCAAGAATAGTTCTAAATTTTTAAAGTTCTAAATTCTATATTTCTAAAATTCTCCCCTTTGGGGTTTCTCGTCTTCCTGCCATAAGAATCCATCTAAATATTCCATGTTGTCTTTCAGCTGTTCTTCTGGATATAATGTCTCCTTGATGTTTTTGTAATATTTTATATTTGAAATCTGCTTGTTTTTCACTCTGATGTCCATCTCTGACGATTGCGAGAAATTGACACCTATGAGGCTGCCGTCGTCGTCCCTGAGCCAATAAATAGTCTCGGCATTACCTTCGTTAAACATATGGTCAATATCGTTACCTTTGAAAAATGTCGTTATCTGCTTGCCTTTCACTTGATTAAAACCGTTGATGCTATCTTGTTGGATGATAAAGGCGTTAGGTCTCATCAAAAGTCTGTCGATGTTTTGATTCCTGATGTGCGCATTGATGGAATCTCCGCTCAGCTGACTGTCTTCCGCCCAGATGACGGGTTTGGTTCTCATATAAACTGTAGAGTCGGCGACGACGTAATGTAATGAGTCGCATTTGCCTTGAACGTCGTTTCTGAAAAATCTTACGTTATAAAACGCTTTGATGCGTTGGATGTCGTTTGTAACAGTATCGAAATAAACATAAAGAGTGTCGGCTTTGGCGAATAAAGTATCGGCTTGCTCGTAATAAAAACCTCTTAAATTATCTGTTATCATGCATTTGCCGATGTTTTTCCACATCTCCGCATATTCTCCTTTTAATATGGCTTTGTTAACGCTGTCTTCTATTATCACGTCGCTGAGTGCTTTGGCGTAGCCTGTTCTCTTGTTATAATACATGGTGTCGGCCGTCATCGATTGCTCCTTGTTTTTCAAAGTGGCTCGTCGGTCGAGATATGCCAAATCGGTTTCTGTGTTATACCATCCGTAATTTCCGAACAAAGTGTTCTCCTTATTATATATGTTCGTTGGACCGTAGAAATACATCATCTCATTCTCGGTATCATAAACCAAGGTGTCGGAGACGATTTTGTAGTCGGGCATTGTTCCAACTACGTCTTTTCTGAAATAAACTACTTTTATATCGTCTCTGTAATAACCCTTTTTGCTTACGAGTTTCTTGTCGTTACGAGTTATCGTTCCGTTGTTGGGATATGTGGCAAGATGTCCCACTCTGTCGTAAGTCATATATTGAGTCCTCAAAACCGTAGAGTCGTCTTTAAGAATGACATCGTGGAAAAGCTCTGCAAATTTTGTTTCTCCATTGTATTTTAATAATTTGCTATATATATTCACGCTGTCGTTCACGTTGATGTGGACGTTGCCAAATCCGTCGAAGAATTTTGTTTTCTCGTTGTAATATGCGCTGTCGCTATAGAAATAAGTGGAATCTTGGCGCATGACGACATTGCCAATCAGACGTTGTACGTCTTTCCCTAAACGCTCGTCATAATCAGCCCTGTCGGCATTCAGGATGTGAATCGTCGTTTTTTTCTGTGCCGAAACATCAAACGATAAAAATAATAATATTGCTACAATGTAATGTTTCATTTTTTTTTAAGTCACCGAGACGCCAAGTTTTTTGAAAAAAATATTAATTCCTCATTCCTCATTCCTCATTCCTAATTTAAAAAACGCTCAATTTGATTTTTTTAGGATTTGCTTTTATTTCTTCCAAAATAGACTGAAGTGTTGCAACTGTTTCGTTTACATTATGATATAAACTGTCGTTTTTCATCAGGAGACCTGCGCTGCCTTCGCCATTATTAATTCCTTCTATCAAAATATTGAATTCAGATATGCAGTTTTCCAATGATTTTATGATATGATTGTAATCTATATTTTTTAAAGAATCGCTTACAGTTCCGAAGTTCTCTGTTATTGTTTCTAAATTATTGACAATCATAGTAAGTTTGCCGTCTTTGCTATCGGTGAGAATTTGTAAGTCGGATGAAATCTCATTGATGTTGTCCATTGAAGAAGCTAAACTGCTGACGCCTTTGTTAATATTGTCTTTGAGTTCGGAATTTAATAAATCGTTAAGATTTGTGGTAAGTTGGTTGAGCGATGACAACAAAGATTCCAAACTGTTTTTAAGAGGGATGATAGTTTCTGTAATCATTCCCATTGTTCCAGCGTCATAAACACATTGAAGAGTGTCGCCGTTATGAGCGAGTTCTTTTGTGTTGCCTAAGCATAAGTTGAGACTTGCTGAACCTGTGAGACTCTTGACGATTTTGACAAGACTGTTTTGAGGGATGTTTATCTCGTTGTTCATTATGAATTCGATGACGATAGAACCGTCGTTGCTTGGGTGGAATTTCAGTGAGGTGATTGTACCTACTTGCATTCCGTTGATAGTGACAATGTCGCCAGGCAACATGCCGTAAGAGTTTTCACACAATATATAATAATATGATTGATGTCGAAGTATTGATTTGCCTTTCAGGAAGTTAAATCCCCATACAAATAAAGCTATCGCTGCTATGAACGATAATCCAATCAATATTGATTTTGTTTTTTCTTTCATTTTTTATTTTTTTAGTTATTATAGTCTAACTCCGTTTTTAAATGATATGACGAATGCTGTTGTGTAGCCTTTTGCCTTGACTGTCTTACAATATTCGTCGGCTTCTTTTTTTGTATAAAATGCGCCTGCGGTATATTTGTATTGTCCGTTATGTTCGTAGAAATCTATGTCTTTCAAGTCTTTATAATGAAGAGAATGGTTCTCGACTTTTCTGCTTCTGCTTTCTATTTGGACTTTATAAACGATTTGGTTAGCGTCAACGATTTGAGGTTTCTGATTGTTTTCGTAGGCTGGACCTTCGGTCATATTCTCTTTATCGTAAGCGTTTTTGTAATCGCGGAATGCTCTGAACAAAGCTGAAGCGATGTAGGTCTGGCCTTCGTTGGAGTTAAGGAAATTTTCTTCGGCAGGATTTGAGAGGAAGCCTATTTCCACCAATACGGAAGGCATGGATGTCTTGTAAAGTACGAGAAAACCAGCTTGTTGCACGCCTCTGTCTTTTCTTCCTACTCTTTTAACGAGTTGATTTTGTATGCGTTCAGCTAAGTCCAAGGAAGCGTTTTTGTATTCGCTTTGGAAAAAGTTGAGCATTATATAAGCCTCGGTGCTGTTAGGATTGAAATTATCGTAGTCTTCTTGTGCGTTGTCTTCATACATAATAGCTGCGTTTTCTTTTTTAGCCACTTCTAAGTTGGCGGCGTTTCTGTGTTCGCCCATCACGAAAGTCTCTACGCCGTAAGGCTGAGGTGATGCGTTGGCGTTGCAGTGTATAGAAATAAACAAGTCGGCGTTTTGTTCATTGGCGATTTGAGCTCTTCGCAAAAGAGAGACAGAGACGTCGCTGCTACGAGTGTAAATGACTTTTACATCTGGACAATTTTGCTTGATGTAATCGCCTGTCATCTTGGCAATTTTCAAAGTGATGTCTTTTTCCTTAGCTTTTTTGCCTATTGCGCCTGGGTCTTTGCCGCCATGTCCAGCATCGATGACAACAGAGGTAATCTTTTTTCTATTCTGAGCCTGAACATCATTCAAAAAAATAAAGTTCGAAATCAGAACAAGAAAAAATAAAATCACTCGTTTTTCATAATTTAGTCGCAACTTATGCATAAGAAACGTATATTTGCAGATAATTTTTTACAAAAATATAAAATAAATTGTTGAGGAGTAAAATATATAAATATTTTCTTGTTTTTTTCTTTGTCTTCTCGTTGATAATGTCGGGCTGTAAAACGCTTTCTCATGTTGACGAAGTTGATGAAATACATGATGTTATAGAAGAAAATGATACTCTTGTCAACGATACTGTAGCGGAAGAAATTATTGCGTTTGACACCATCCAGACCGACACCGTCGTAATTCAGATTGTTGATACTGTTATAGTCGATTCTGTTACGAAAAAAGATACTGTCATTTCCAAAACCCAAAAAGCCGTTGTCAGAAAAGAATCTTTTGTTGATGACAAAATAGAACGAAGCTGCAATGACTCGACAATTCAAGATTTTAAAAACAATAAAATCTATTATTACGGACAGGCTAAAGTCGTTTATGAAGACATAACTATAGAGGCGGAATTCATTGAATTTGACTTCGAGAAACGTACCGTTTTCGCCAAAGGTCTCATCGACTCTACTGGAAAATTATACGGCTCGCCAATATTCCTTGAAGGCGACAAGAAATATCATTCCGAATCGATGACTTTCAATTTCGAAACCAAGAAAGGCGTTATCACCAAAGTGTTCACCGAAGATGCGATGGGATATATTCATGGATCGAGAATCAAGAAAATGGAAGATAATTCAATCAATATAAAATCAGGATCTTACACCACATGTAGCAATCCTGAGCATCCGCATTATGAATTTCATTTCGGCAAGGCAAAAGTCATTCCAAACGACAAAATCGTGACAGGTCCTGCTTATTTTAAGTTGGAAGGCACTCCTCTTCCTATAGGTGTTCCATTTGGTATTTTCCCTAATTCTAAAGGTCAGCGTAATGGTATCTTGGTTCCTTCGTGGGGTGAATCGGCAAACAGGGGCTTCTATTTTGAAAACGGAGGTTTCTATTGGGGAATAAATGAACATGTTGACCTTCAACTTGTTGGTGATATTTATACAAGAGGCAGCTGGGCTGTAAAACCAACTTTGAGATATAATAAAAGGTATGCTTATAACGGCTCCTTCTCAGGAAGTTACGCCGTGAATAAAATAGGTACCAAAGGCTCCGCCGACTATAGCGAAAGCACCGACTTTAAAGTGCGTTGGGTTCATAAACAAGACCCTAAGGCTAAACCTAAATCTTCGTTCTCCGCCGACGTTTATATCGTGAGCTCTAACTACAACAAATACAATGCTGTGTCGTCAAACGAATATTTGAGCAATACATTCCAGTCGAGTATCGCTTATCAGACAAGTATTGGCAGCCTGTTTAATTTTACGGCAAACGCAAGTCATAGCCAAAATACATTAACTCACATAATGACAGTGACTTTGCCAGAGCTTACTCTTACTATGAACCGCATATATCCATTGAAAAACGTGGGTAATCCTGCAAAGAAAAGATGGTATAAAGACTTGTATATCAGCTATACCGCCAATGCGAAAAATTATGTAAGCATGGCCGACAGCCTCTATTTTAAGCCTAACTGGCTCGATAATATGCAAAACGGTATTCAACATAGAGTGCCAATAAGCATGCCGATTAAATTGTTTAAGCATGTTACTTGGACAACTACCGCTAATGTTTTGGATAGAATGTATTTCAGATATTTTGAAAAACAATGGGTTAGCGACAATACTTTGCCGTCGGGAGGCTATCTTAGAACTGATACTATAAATCAATTCAGAAATGTGTTTAGCTTTGATGTATCCAGCAGCTTGACAACGAAATTGTACGGACAAGTCAATTTTAGAAAAGGTCCCGTAAGAGCGATACGTCACGTCTTTACGCCATCAATCGGACTTTCATACAACCCTGACTTCTCTAAAGATTTCTGGAATTATTTCGGAACGTATTACGATGCGAACGGCATCGAACAGCTTTATTCTATGTTCCAAGGTAATATTTATGGTACACCGCCTTCTGGCGAGTCGGGACGAATAAATTATAGCTTCGGCAATAATTTAGAAATAAAAGTGCCGTCGAAAAAAGATACAATCACAGGAGTTAAAAAGGTGAAACTTATTGAAGACCTTTCCTTTAGTGGAAGTTACGATATTGCAAAAGACTCTCTTAACTTCTCTTATCTGTCGGTTAACGGTAGAACGACTTTGTTTAAAAATTTATCGGTAAGATATTCAAGTGTTTGGGACCCATATATCCTCGACTCGACGGGAAGAAAACAGCTCAATCAATTTGAATGGGATGTGAATAAGAGATTATTCAGGAAAAACAGCGTGACGTGGAATTTTAGTTTGAGTTATTCGCTTAATAACGATACGTTTAAGACAAATAAAGGTGGAACAAGAAATACAGCGACACGACAGTTTGAGTCGTCACCTTTGGCATCGGAGCAAGAAATGAACGACATACGTTCTAATCCAGAAGATTATATCGACTGGTCAACGCAATGGGCTTTGTCGCTGAGCTATAATCTTACATTGTCGAACAACTTGACTTATTTCAATTATTTGATGCAAGATAACAGAAAAACCATTCAGACTCTTGGCGTTAATGGTAATATCAATCTTACCCCTAACTGGAAAGTATCGGTTCAGACTGGATGGGACTTTGAATTGAAAAAACTGTCATACACATCTCTTACAATATATAGAGACCTGCATTGTTGGGAAATGCGTTTCAATTGGATTCCAATCGGAACATACAAAAGCTGGAATTTCACCATCAACGTCAAGGCGGCTGCGTTGCAGGATTTGAAACTCTCAAAGAAAAAAGACTATCGCGATAATTGATGTCGAAAGACTAAAGCTGAAAGGCTAAAATGAATTTTATTAACAAAAGAATGTTAATAAATTAAAATTTAATAATTCTTTGTTTTATAAACTATTTATTCTACATTTGCGGTATAAAATTGCCGTTATGAAAAAACTTGTTCCGATATTATTTTTCGTCTTTAGCGTTAATGTACTTTGTGCTCAAGTTGAATCTGAATTTGAAAGATTTAAAAAAGAGCAACAATCTATGTTTAATTCAATGCAACAGGAATATGATGATTTCGTGAAAAAGATTGAGAATGAATATCAGGAATATGTCAAGGCAGAAATAAATGCTTATAATAAGTTTCTGAAGGAGAAGGGCGATATTTGGGGTAAAAATAATGTAGTTGAAAGTACTGATAAAGAATGGGTTGAATATTCAGATGATGGAAAAAGCAGAAGCAGCGTCGATTTTGAAAAAGGTGAAGCAACCATAGAAATAATAGTGACACCGGAAGAAGTAGTATCCGAAGAAAAAATAGAGAAAAAGGTAGAGCAAAAAGTAAAGGAGCTCTTGATTAGTAAGGGAAAAACTAAAGACTACGACTCTTCAAAAGAAAAGGCAATACCATTGCAAGAAAATCCGGTTCTTGAAAATCAAGTGAAAACGCCATCGGGAAAAGTCGTAACAAAAGAGAATGTAAACGTCGCTGCCAAAGAAATAGCGAAAGATGTGGTGGTTGAAAAGAAAGTTATAAAAGGTGATGATGGAAAAAACCGCCAAGTCGTTCAGGTGAAATTGGAACTGGCTCCAGATCATATCAAGACAAGAGCCGAGAAATATAAATATGAGGTGGAGAAATATTGCCGCAAATATAGCGTTGACCCAGCGATGGTGCTTGCTGTGATGCAGACAGAATCTTCCTTCAATCCAAAAGCCAAATCGCATGTGCCAGCATACGGCTTGATGCAAATAGTGCCAAGCTCGGCAGGAAAAGACTGCGCCCAAAGTCTTAAAAAAACCTTCTCGATACCGACAGCCAATTATCTTTATGAACCAGAAAACAATATCGAGATGGGCGTACATTATTTATATCTGTTGAAAAAACGTTATTATTCAGAAGTCGCTAATCCAAAAAGCCGTGACTTATGTGTGATAGCGTCATATAATACTGGCGCAGGAAATGTGTCGAGAGCTTTGCGAGGCGATACAAAAATATCCAAAGCCATACCTCAAATCAACGCAATGTCATACGAAGAACTCTTTAAGTATTTTGAAAGAAATTTACTTCCTGAGACTCAGAATTATATAAGAAAAGTAACGCAACGTATGAACGAATTTGACAAATGGATGAAATAATTGTTTAACCAATAAAATTATAAGAAAAATGAAGAAAGTTATTGCAACAAAAAATGCACCTGGTGCAATTGGCCCTTATAGCCAGGCTATTGAGGTCAATGGTATGTTGTTTATCTCAGGACAGATTCCTATCAATCCTGAAACAGGCAACATCGTTGAAGGCGGCATCTATGAGCAAACAGAACAAGTCATGAAAAACCTTGAAGGTATCTTGACAGAAGCTGGTTATACATTCGATGACGTGGTGAAATCGACATGTCTGCTCAGCGATATGGCTAATTTCGCAGCAATGAACGAAGTTTATGGAAAACGTTTCGCTCAAAATCCTCCAGCAAGAGCTGCTTTTGCTGTTAGAACACTCCCTAAAGAAGTTCTCGTAGAAATAGAAATGATTGCTGCTAAATAAATAAGAAATATTAAACAAAAATTAATATGAAAAAGTTAGGGTTTATAGCTATGTTGTTCTTGGCTGTTTTCATGACATCATGCGGAAGCGAAGAAACAACTACCATTGAAAAAGAACAGATTGTCGGTAAATGGATGACCATCGACGCAAAATACTATGAAGTATATTACGCCGACGGCACCGGCAAAGAATGGGACCTTAAAGATGACGTGCAGGAAGATGAAGCTTCTTGGTTTACGTGGGAATTTGATGAAGGTGCTGATAATAAGTTCTTTAAATATTACGAAATGGAAATTGGCGGCGTAGTGCCTCAATATTGTAATATCTTGGAACTTAACTCAACAAACTTCAAATATAATAACGACGGATACAGAGCTACTTACAACCTCGTTAGAGCTAACTGATTATGAAAAAACCGCTGAAAATAACACTGATAAGCTTGGGCTCCTTGTTGGGACTCGTACTGTTGACAGTGATAGTCGCATGCTGGTTTGTGGTGACTCCAGCCCGATTGACTGCAATAGTTAACAAACAGGCTCCTAATTTTATCAACTGCGATTTCAATATAGAAACGGCTGACCTCACCTTTTTTAAGTCTTTCCCAAAAGTCGGACTGAAAATTGATGATGTCGTGCTCGTTAATCCGATGGTAGGAAGCCCATCTGATACCTTAGCATATATTGATGAATGTGTTGTCTCAGTGGATATTAAGAAATTTCTTAAAGAAAATCAAATCCTCATTGATGAATGTCGGCTTAACGGCGGTTATGTCTGCCTCTTCATCGATGAAAAAGGTAACTCTAATCTGGATATTTTCCCTCCGTCAGAACCTGATACCATCGAAGAGAATACGGAATTTACTTACGCTATTGATTTGAACTTGTTGAAGTTTAATGACGTAGATGTGAATTATGCCGACTTCTCAATGGGAATGATCGCTGATATCAAGGATTTCAATATGGCGGCAAAAGGAAAGTTGAAAGACAATCTCATTGCTGGAAACATGAATCTGTCGATGAAACAAATCGTTTATCAACAAGAGTCTGATTCAATGTCAATGGCCGTAAAACTTAACGACTTAAAAGCAGAAGGAGTAGCTGAGATGATCGGAAATAATGTAAAAGCCGACATCAAGGCTTCTTCTTCTGTCCTTTTTTATGAAAGCGATGGACAAATAGCAGAATACAACGCTCTGTCTTTTAAATATAAAGGACTTGTCAACGACTTCGATAATGTGTCGGGTAATGTGGAATTAGCCCTTGACGACTTGTCGTTCGCTATGGACGAAGAAACTTTGCTTAAAGAAGCCGACATAAGATTCATTTCTCCGCTCAATGCTACTTTAAGCACCATGAATGTCGAATTTGGAAAGTCTCAACTCGCTCTTAACGACATCATGATTGATTTTGTCGGTGACGCTGCAATGCCAGACGACAATATCGTACTTGACCTTAATGTCAAAACAAATACCTTAATAATAGAAAAACTTATCGAGCTTATACCTGCTTCGATGCGTGAAGAATTACTCGCCGGAATTGATGTGAAAGGCGAGTTGCAATTTTACGCTGACGTGAAAGGCGTTTATAACGAAAATTCAATGCCTGAAGTCAATGCGGAAATAAAATATGATAACGGAATGTTCGCTATGCCTGAAATGATTCCTTATCCTATAACAAATCTCAATACCTTAATAAAAGCTGAACTTGACCTTAATGATAAATCCAATATATATATCAACTCGTTCAAAGCCAATATGTCGAACTCGTCATTCGATTTATCGGGAACTATAAAAGATGTGATGAATGAAATGTATTGCGACATCAACCTTAAAGCTAATGCCGACCTCGATGAACTCCAGTCTTTTATGCCTGAAGGAATTGAAGCTCATGGCGAAGTGAAACTTAATGGTAATGCCAAAGTCAACAGTCATCAACTCGCAACAATGGACTTTATGAAAGCAAAAGTCATTGGCAATTTGCAATGGGAAAACATGAACGTGGTTTATTGCGATACCATTGTTATTAATAGCGATAAGTTAAATATCGACCTCACATTGCCTAATACTGCTTCACAAGATTTGACGAACAGTTTAGCTGCTGTCGAGATAAGCGGCGGCAATTTCGATGCTAAAGTGTCGGATATGATAGTTGCAAACCTTAAAGATTATAAAATAGACGCTCAGATTTCTAATGTTCTTGACGAAAAAGAACCTATGTCGGTATTCGCTGATTATTATTTCTCAAAAATAGAAGCAGCGATGGACAGCATGAAATTCTTTACCAACAACCCAAAAGGAACATTGGCGATGTTTATGAAAGAAAATAATGACGCTTCCTATATTGCTGTTTATTCCGGCGATAGCCTCGCCTTTGGCATGGGTGAAGAAATGAGCTTCGTGACAGAAAAAATGGATTTCAATGTGTCGGCCGACTATGACGATGACCAGGAAAATGTTCTTTTGCAATGGAATCCTCACGCTGGAATCCAACTTGAAAATGCAGTTTTTGCAATGAGCGATTTGCCAATGCCTATTTATATACCTGCTATTGATTTTAATTATGATAGCACTGGCGTTCAGATTGATAACAGTAGTGTGTTGTTAGGAAACACCGACTTTGAAATGCAAGGCAAATTCGTCAATGTTGACGAGTTCTTTAGAAAAGAAGCGCTCCTGAAAGGTAATCTTGATTTTACTTCGCATTATACCGACGTAAATCAGATTATGGAAATATTCAGTGGAATGGGCGATACAACTATAGTGGCTGAAGAAGTCGTCGTGACGGATACAATAGCGAAAGAACAAGAGCCATTTATGGTGCCTTTGGGTATTGATGTCACTTTGAATACCAAGATAGAAAAAGCTATCGCAGGTAATATGAACCTCACTAACATAGGCGGAGGCGTGACTGTGAAAGATGGTGTTTTGGTGCTTAATGAGATGGGCTTCACCAGCGACGCAGCAACGATGATGCTCACTGCGATGTATAAATCGCCACGTAGAAATCATCTCTATCTCGGCTTCGATTTCCATCTGCTTCAAATAGATATAGCTGAGATGCTTAAAATTATACCTGAACTCGATACTGTTGTCCCGATGCTGAGCTCTTTTGCTGGTAAAGCTGAGTTCCATATCGCAGCAGAGACTTATCTGAACTCTAAGTATGAAATGAAAGTGTCAACGTTAAGAGGCGCTACGGCAATCCGTGGAAATGACTTGGTGGTGCTCGATAACGACACATTTAGAAAATTGGCGCGAATGCTCGGCTTTAAGGATAAAAAACATAACAAAATTGATGAGCTTGATGTTGAAATAACAGTGTTTAAAAATGAAGTAGATATTTATCCTACACTTATAACTTTAGATAAATATCAGGCTGTTTTAGGCGGACGTCATAATCTCGATATGACAGTAGATTACAGATTCGCAATGTCAAATCCTTGGATTCTTAGAGCGATTGGAGTTAATGTCATAGGCGATATGGATGATATGAAGTTTAGATTCAAGAGAAAGGGTAAACTGAATCTTCAAAACATCAGCGACGACAAAGGCTCTCATGTAACAGAAGAGACTGTGCGACTCAAGAGGATGATTTACGAATCTTTAAACGCTAATGTAAATAAAAATTGAAATTATATATTTTAAAAGATATTTTACGATATGGTATTGGCGGCATGTTCATCATAGCCGCCATGCTTAAATTAATATCCATCGATAATTTCGAGATTTATATCTATAGCTTCAACGTACTTAACTTCCTTTTTACAACAATTTTCTCAAGATTGTTAATAGCTGGCGAATTGGTAATCGGACTGATGCTCGTTTTTAAAATGAAATATAAATTAGTCTGGAAAACGACGCTTATAATTCAGATTCTTTTCACTTTGTTCTTGATTTACGTCATGATTTTTAGAAATGACGACAACTGCCATTGCTTCGGCGATTTGGTGGAATTAAGCCCTGTAGAATCAATAATAAAGAATGTCGTTATTATAGTAGTGATGTTTTTTATTAAGACTATAAGACTACAAGACTACGAGACTACAAGTTGGTTGGTGAAATTAAGAAAGGTTTTATTGTTTGTTGCGGTGATAATTCCTTTTGTAGTGACTCCGATGGATTCTGTCTATAAGATGATTTATTCGTCAGAAAAAGAGATAAACACCGTCGATTTTTACCAGACGCTTGACAAAGTCGTTGCGATGGATTTCGTTGATAACGACATCGTCTTCGATTCGACGGCGCAAATAAATATGGATGGAAAACAAATAGTGGTGATTGTGAGTTCTGGATGTAAATATTGTCGTTTAGGTGTCAAGAAGCTTTCGTTGCTGATGAAGAACAACGACATAAGTCAAGATAATGTAAATATATTCATCTGGGGAAGCCGTGAAGGTATCTTGAATTTCAGGGAAGAGACAATGACGGAAGGATGTTCTTATTGGCATATCATGCCGCACGAAGCCGTTGACATCACTCTTGGAAGGTTTCCTATATTTATCATATTAAAAGAAAAAGAAATCGTCAACATCAGCGATTTCCGTGATATTGACGAATCTTTGTTAAGATATTCCTAAAACACTGAATACCTCTATTTAAATATTCCTACAATAAGAAATATTATCATAAAAATAATCGTGAATGCTAAATATATCAACTGACAAGCTATTGGTGTTATTCCGATGTATGTCAATATTATTGCTATAGTTGCAAAGAAAATAAACTTGCTTGTTCCTACCAAAAAACCTCTGATGAGACGACTTATTGGCGACGCAACCTTATATGCAAATTCCGGCATGCCTTCTTTACAAAATCTCATGCTGTAATACATGACAAAAATCAACGATAACAACATCATTGATACAATTCTGATATTGAACTTGTCAATAATCCAATGAGTCCAGATGGCATAAAATTCTGATTCATAAAGTGTATATAACAAAGGCGCTAAGAAGATGGCGCATAACACTATCGCAAAGTTGGCTCCTAAACGTGACATCAACGCCATTCTTTCCTCTAATTGCTTCTGCATCTTTGCTTCTTTAGAACCAGCCTGAGGGAATTTGTTGACTTTCTGTAACACACTCCACGCCTTTCCAAACTGACGAAGAGATACATATCTGTTGACCTTGTCTTTCAAATCATCCATGTGGTCCGACACCGGCGATGTCACCGTTATCAATTTCCAGTCGGAACCAAGCAACAAGCAAGTGTACCTCTTTCTATCTACCTCATATACCACGGTTTTTGCTTCACATTCGCACGATTCCAAAAGATTGAAACAGACAACGGTATGCGTAAGATGTTCCACTCTGTTCGGCAATCTCGACAACATGCTTCCGACTATCGGGCGTGATGCCAAATCATTTTTGTCGAAATTTTCTTTCTCGACATTCATTTTTTCCATCACACGCCAAGGAGTGCTGTTGTTGAACAACTTTATAATTTTTGGAACTTCGTCGGAAGGAACTTGTGCAGGGAAACGATAATCAACGTAAGTCTTAGTATAATGACTGCAATGCAACTGCCAGTATCTTACAAGATTTCTATCGCCTCCACAAGTGCCGCAAGTGACTTTGCCGGTAGCGTGACATGTTGGACAAGGTTCTTCTCTATACGATTGAACTTCATGATAACCTCTGCCACTACAACTGGAGCAACTCACTGTCCTTGTTTTATCCACATAACGAGCTTTCAATCCTTCACTGGTGTTGTATTGTTCGAGTTCTCTATTAGTAACTTGAACAGAACCTCTGCCTCCACATTTCGGACAAGGTTGTTTTACAGTATATGGAACTGTAATAGTACCTTTACCGCTACATCTGCTACAATTAACCTTGCCTGTGGCATGACAAGTATGACATCCGTCAATATATTGTGATCCTGGAACTAAATACGATTTCTCATTGTTGGAAAATTCTTTAGGTGGTGATGCCAACGACCAGCGGTTTATCTGCGACTCGCTGCTTATGGTCCTAGGTGGGAATGTCCTTCCGCCGATTCTTTCGTATGTTTGCTTAAGTGTACGGCTGTCATATTGTGTCTTAAGTAATCCGCGATATATAGGAGTGTCCCACACTTCAACAATCTTCAGTTGGTTGCCTAATTTGTTACGATTGTAACCTTTTATCGAACTCGCCCAATCGTTGAACAACTGACGGAAACGATTTTCTTCCGCTTGGGAGAAACTAATCTTTTTTGAATCTCTATAATTTGCCATAATCATTCCTCCTTAATATGCTGTTGCGTCGTTGTCAAAATCAAGTTTACGTATTGCGCTAAGTCCAAGTCGTATAGAGACTATAATCGCCAATACTATCATAATCGCTACTATCAAAGGTAGAAACAACGAGAGACTATTGGTGACATTGATTTCCTCTTGGTATTCGTCTAATGCCTTCCAGCAATAAGAGACAATGGTAAATCCTTCGAACTTGTCATCAGTCTTGCCTTCTGCAAGTTCTTTCTGATGCAGGATTTTCGCATAATCCATCATCTTGTCTTTCTCAACTTTAAAACTCGATAGGGAGTAGTCTTTGTAGGATGCAGATATTTTCTCCATTAAGCCGACAGTTTTGTCGGTTTTGTCGAATTTGTTTACGCTGTATCGATGAAATACAATCATCAATGCAAACGCCAATGCAATAAAGAAGATTCGTTTGATTATTTTCCACATAGCAGTGTGTTTTTAAGGTTTAATAATACATTTGTTTCAAACTGCTAAGTTATAAACTAATATTTTAAAAAACAAAAAAATCCCGATAAAAAATCGGGATTTTTGCAATGTTTTGTGGAGCATATGAGAATCGAACTCATGACCTCTTGACTGCCAGTCAAACGCTCTAGCCAACTGAGCTAATGCCCCATTATTTCATTTGCAAAGATACAATATTTTTTTTGAATAAATAATGTTTAAATAAACTTTTTTTAAGGTGTTTTTTTTGACGGATTTAGGTCGTTTATAACATGGAAATTACCTTCGTTATTATTAATAGCCAGACAATGCCAGCTGGAATTGTAATCAATCCCCACATTCTTGCTTTTTTAGAATATTTGATGGCGTTTTCATAATCTCTTTGTTCCCAATAAGGCTTGACCAAAGCACCATAATAAATAGCAAGAAATCCAATGGGACATAAAAGTATGCCTGTTGTTAATAGTCCTAAGGCCATATAATTTTTAGGACATTTTCCTTTAGAGTTATTCATAAATCTTCCTTGATTTTAAGTGTTTAATTCATAAGCAAATATAACATATTTTTTGACAGACAAAATAATTATGCATTATGAATTGTGAATTGATATGAAATATTTACTACTTTTGCGACTTGATTTAAGAAATGATATTATTTATTTAATAATATTTATAAATAAGAGAATTAAGTTATTTTATCATAAATTAAATTAAAGATTATGAGAATTTTTCAACATTACACCAGAGTAAGGTTTCAACATGTGTTTGGCTTAGGTAGTAGCCGTCTTATGGCCAAGCCATGGTTTTCAGGAGCTCTTTTGATGCTTTGCGTTGTTGTAGCCATGTTGTTGGCAAACCTTCCTTTTACAAAAGAGGCTTATCATCATTTCTTACACACAAAACTATCCATCTCGGTACAGTCGGGAGGTCATGAATGGTATTTTCCAAAAGACATGTCTGTTGAGAAATTCATCAACGACATTTTGATGGTTGTGTTCTTCTTCTGTGTCGGTCTTGAAATCAAACGAGAGATTGTTTGCGGCGAGTTGTCAACGGTTAAGAAGGCGATGTTGCCTGTCATAGCAGCAGCTGGCGGTATGCTTTTCCCAGCTCTTATCTATTCATGTTTCAATGCAGGAACAGCGGCAGGCAGCGGCTGGGGTATTCCAACAGCGACTGACATTGCTTTTGCTATCGGTATCATGTCGATGCTTGGCGACAGAGTGCCAGTTTCATTGAAGATTTTCCTCACAGCTCTCGCTATTGCCGACGATTTAGGCGCTATTTTGGTGGTGGCATTCTTCTACGGAGGCGCAATCAATTTAACACTTTTATTAATATCATTCGGAATATTGTTCCTTGTCTTCTTGCTCAACAAAGCTGGTGTCAAAAGTATGATTTATTATCTCATACCAGCTATTGCAGTATGGATTTTATTCTACTATGCTGGTATCCACGCAACAATGTCTGGCGTTGTTATGGCTATGATGATTCCTATGAAGGCTCGTTATTCTCGTTCATATTTCGACAGAAAGACTGCACATTATCAATATTTGATAGAGAAATTACATGATGATAACGAAACACCGAACCACGACCAGCAAATATGTCTTAAAAGTATCAGTAATGTCGCAAGCGGTTCTGTAGGTATGAGCTATCGTTTGGAACACGCTCTTACACCTTGGGTCAACTTCGTGATTATGCCTATTTTCGCTATCGCTAACGCAGGCGTTGTGATTCCAGATTTAAGTTATCTTAACTTTTTCCAATATTCAGCAGAACTCGGTTCTGTAGGTCTCGGTATTTATTGCGGATTATTGCTTGGAAAACCAATAGGTATCACTCTTGCAAGCTGGATTGCTATCAAGTTGAAAGTGGGTGAAATGCCAAACGGCGCTACATGGAAGAAACTTTTCGCTGTGGCATGTCTCGGTGGCATTGGCTTTACAATGTCAATCTTCGTTGATACTCTTTCGTTCGGCGAACTCGCACCAGAAATGACCACACATTTGCGTAATTTAGGTAAGATAGCTATCTTGGCTGCATCGTTGTCAGCTGGTATTTTAGGAAGTGTCCTTATCTCGATGTCAAGCAGTAAAAAAGAATAATATAAATTAAATAAGGTATAAATGAAAATAGAGCAACGAGAATTTCGCTGCTCTATTTTTTTTATTTCATCATATTGCTAAAAACGTATCAATATGTTTTAGCGTTTAATGGCGGTCCATTTCTTTCCGTCGAAGTCGAAGCTTAAAATACCTTCTTTCCATTTTACTATAGCAATAGAACTTTCTTGATATCCGGCTTCGTAAAGGGCTATTTCATCTCCTACATGCAAGTTAACGTTGCCGTCAAAAGGATTGCATTCAAATCGTCTGCTATATGAGATATGAGTATATCCGTTATATTTATTTGCATTTTCTACAGAAAAACCTATTGACAGCCCTCCTTCAGCTTTTGGAGTTGTCTGACTTGCTGTCATTTCAAATTCAATTTCTATTTTTTTATCGTCCCAATATGGAACTGTGGTTGCATCAGTGGTCTTATTCATCCAAGCGAAATCTTGTCCTCCGCATGAGACCATAGAAAAGAATGGCTGCGTATGACTATTATCACGAGATAAAGTTTCATATTTTAAAATGAAAGTCAATGTGTCGTTATCTTCAGAGATGAATGAGAATGACTCGCCTTCCTTATATGGGAAATAATTTGTCAGTTCCTCCGGAAATGCTGGAACATTGTGTTCCTCTTTACATGATGTTAATAATGCCACAAATGACAAAACGATAATTGATAATAAAGAGATTTTTTTCATGGTTAAGATATTTTAAAATTTTAAAAAGCGAACGTCATAGATTTAACTTTATTGTCTGATAATGAATTTTTTATAAAAAAAGAGGCACGTCATATTATTTGACGCGCCTATTTCATATTGCTGAAGTTCTGAGATTTTGAACTTCTGAATTTCAATTATTCAGCAACAACTTCTTCAGTTTTAGGTTCGCTTTTAACGATTGTTAATTCGTTGATGAGGTTTGTTGCGCCAGCGAATTTGTCGATTACGAACAAAACATAACGAGCGTCAACATTGATTGTGCGTTGTAATGTAGGTTCGAAGTTGATGTCGCCGCTCATAGCTTCCCAGTTGCCGTCGAAAGCGAGGCCGATGAGTTCGCCTTTGCTGTTCATGATAGGGCTGCCAGAGTTACCGCCGGTGATGTCGTTTGTTGAAAGGAAGCAAACGATTAACTCGCCGTTTTTGTCAGCATATTGACCGAAGTCTTTAGCAGCGATGAGGTCGAGGAGTCTTTGAGGAACATCGAATTCATAGTCGCCAGGAACATATTTTTCGAGGATACCGTTAGCTGTACAGATGTAATCGTAAGAAATAGCGTCAGCTGGTTGGTAATCTTTAACAGAACCGTAGCTCATACGTAATGATGAGTTAGCGTCTGGATATAAAGATTTTTCAGGTTGTGTTTCAGCGTAGAATTCGCGTAAGCCTTTAACGAATAAGTGGTTATATTGGTCGATTACTTGGTTAGCAGTGCGGAATGGAGCGATGCCGTTTACCATGTGATTCATCATAGTGTTGAAAACTATGTAAGCTGGGTCTTTTTCAACTTTTTTAGCATTAGGTTTTTCGATGAATGCATTGATTGATTCAGCTGTTGCGAAGATAGAGTTTTCTAAGATGTCGTTAGCCAAAGCAACAACGTCGCCTTTATATTTCTTTTCAACAAAGTTGTAGAAGTTAGGATTTGTTTCAGCGTTGAAAGTGTTGTAATATAATTTTAACATTTCAACCAAAGTTTTGTCTTCTAAAGGTTTGTAAGTTTCAGCGAAGTAAGCGTCAACGTCGATAGCTTTGAGAGCTTCTTCAGCAGCTTTGGTAGCTTCTTTGTCTTTGCCTTGAGCTGTTGCTACATATTGAGCGAATTCAGCTGCGATAGCGATAGCGCCTGTTTGAGAAACGAAGTTAGGGAAATATACAGAAGCGCTTAATTCTGAGAGTGAAGCATATTGTTCAGCCAATGTGTTCAATACGTTGCCGTATTCTTCAATGCGTGTTGGGTTAGCGTTTACCCATTCTGTGAATTGAGCTTCGAGTTCAGCTTTTCTTTCAGCTACTTTGTTTTTGCGGAGCATCAACATTTGGCCTTCGAAGTTTTTCCATGTGTTAGCGAGACCAGCTTTGTTGTCGGCGTACATGATGTTGACAGAAGCGTCTTTTTGCATAAATTCGTCCATAACATCTGTTTGGAGTTTGAAGATGTCGTGGATGATTGGGTAGAATGTTTCAACGTTATAATCGATGCCGAAAGATGTCATGTAACGTTCTGTTGTACCAGGGAAGCCCCAAATCATTGTGAAGTCATCTTGTTGAACGCCGTCTAAGCTAACTGGGAGATGATGTTTAGGATTTAAAGGTTTGTTTTCTTGTGAGTAAGCTGCTGGGTTGCCTTCAGCGTCAGCGTAAACGCGGAAGATAGAGAAGTCGCCAGTGTGACGAGGCCACATCCAGTTGTCGGTGTCGCCGCCGAACTTACCGATTGAAGAAGGAGGAGTACCAACGAGACGAACGTCAGAGTAAACTTGATATACGAACATATAATATTCGTTGCCTTCGAAGAAACCTTTGATGATTGGGTTGTATTTTCCGTTTTCTGATGCTGCTTCTTCGAGTTCTTTAGATTTAACGGCGATAGCTTTGTTACGTTCAGCCCATGACATTGTGTCGTTCAAAACGCCGAAGATTTGTTCTGTGACGTCTTCCATGCGTACTAAGAAAGAAGCTGAGATGCCTTCAGCTGGAAGTTCTTCGCTGAAGTCTTTTGCCCAGAAACCGTCTGTTAAATAGTCGTGTTCAACGGTGCTGAGTTTTTGAATTGAGCTGTAGCCGCAGTGGTGGTTGGTGAACATAAGACCTTTGCCAGAAACGATTTCACCTGTGCAGAAGAAACCGCGTGGTTTGTCGCCGTTAGCTAAACCGACGATAGCGTCTTTTAAGCTGCTGTTGTTGATGCTGTAGAGTTCTTCAGGAGTGAGTTGAAGACCCATTTTTTCCATGTCAACATAATTCAAACGCTCTACGAACATAGGAAGCCACATACCTTCGTCAGCGCGTACTTTGCCCACTAATGATAAAATAGCGAGGGCTGCTAATAAGAAAGTTTTTTTCATTTTTTTGAATATTAATTTAAATTGTTAATTATTCGTTTTCATAACCCAGAGTTTCGCTCTGGGTTATATCTGTATCGCCCTTTCAGGGCTGATGGATTATTTATTGTCAATGAGGAGTTCTGGTGACATTTCGTAATAAATGTCTGTTGGAATTCCCATGCCATTGACTTTGTCGAGGTCAGCTTGGAGAGTTGGTTTGATAACGCCTTCAGTAGCAATCCATTCTTTAACGAATTCGTAGTTGCCGTCGCCTTGTGCTTTGAGGATTTCACCGCCGAGTTTAGCTACAGCAGCTTTCATGTTTTCGAAGTTGATAACGTATAAACCTTCTTCATTACGTGTGAAAGCGTTTTCTTTTTGCAAGAAGTTGAATGTTAACATATTAGCTTTGCCGTGAGCGCTTGATGCACCAAAACGAACTGAACGGAAGATACCAGCCATGAATGTGGTGTAGTTTTCTTCTAATGTTGAGTTATTATATTCGCCCATTTCGTAAAGCTTTGTGATTAAGTAAAGACCTAAGATGTCAGCCTTTGCTTCTTCGATGCCTGAATATTGTTCTTTAAGAGCGTGGCGTACAGTGCCTTGGCCGTCGATGGTGTTTTTGATACCCATGCCGTGAGCTACTTCGTGGAACATGACATTAGCGAAGAAAGCTTCGAATTTGACGTTTTTGCGTGCTTCTGGAGTCATGAGGACATCAGCGATAGGAGCGAGGATGTTGTCGAACTTAGCTTTCATAGCGTTTTTGAGTTGTAACTTACGAGTTCCTTTTTGAAGTTGCACTTGTTCGTCGTTAGGCAAGTTGATAGCGATAGTCTTGCCAGCCATGTTACAGTCGCCGCCATAGAATACAGCGTCATAAACTGCGAGGTCAGCGTCGGCACCTGGTTTTTCTTGTTTGTATTCTTCTGCTACAGGAAGTTGTGTTTGTAACAATGGAAGAAGCTCTGCATAACGAGCGAGTTGTTTGCTCCATGCTTGGTCTTTGATTAAGATGAATGCTTCGTGAGCTGCTTTGTAGCCATAGAGAGCGTCAACATAATTTTCGATTGGACCGACAACGAAGTCAACGTTGTTGTTACGGACGTCCATCCATGCCATATCACTTTCAAAATAATCATCTGTTAAAACAGCTTTAGCTCTGAGACGTAAGTAATCAGCAAATTCTTTATCGCCGGCGAGGTCGGCAGCTTTGTTTAACAATTCAGCTACTTTGTTGATTTGTTCAGCATAAGCATCGTGATACCATACTGCTTGTAATTTGCCGTTTTCGTCGCGTTTGATTAAAGTGTAGAGGCTTGTCTTGTCAGGGTTGTCCCATGCTTCGAATTCTTCTTTGGTCATGTCAGCTGGATAGAAACCTGCGCCTGCTGGCATTTGGCCGTATTCAGGAAGGAAAGAAGCGAGGTTATCGAAGTGGTTCCAAGGACCGTAGTTGATTTCTGCGAAGAGGCGAGCGTCAGGGTCTTGGATTGAGTTTAAGAAAGCTTCTTTGTCGCCGCCGAATTGTTGTGTCCAGAAGATGTCGTCCATGATGTTGCCAACTTCGTAGAGATAGTTCAACATTTCTTTCTCGTTGTCAGACAAATGAGTGATGTCGGATGTCAGTTGAACCTTGGCGTATTGTTTTGTAAGGTCAGAGTAATTGGTTTTAGCTTCTTTTTCAGAGCTTTCACAGCATGAAGCTTTTTTTGTTTCGCAACATGTTGTTTTTGCAGAATTAGCACAGCTTAATGTTGCTGCACCTAAAGTTAAAATCATTGCTAAGTTTTTAATTTTCATTTTGTTAATTTATTTGATGTTGATATTTTTTTAAGGCTAATGACTAATGGCAAAAGTTGTAATTTCTCATTCCTAATTCCACATTCCTAATTTCTAATTAAATCCACGACCATCATAATGTCATTCCATGTTTGGACGAAATAATGTTCTAATGCGCCGAATATATTCATCGGGTCTGATATTCCTCCGCTTAATGAATAGATAATCAATGATATATTAAAAAGTAGGAATGTTGCGATGTAGAGATATGAGAGGAAAACTCCGCAGAGACGAATGTCGCTTTGGTCGCGTCGTGTGTCTTTTTTCCAGCATAAGAAATAGAACATGAGGGAGAAGCCTATTACGACGTCTATTATTGGGAGACATTCGTTTTTGATCATGAGACGGAAGAGCAGAAGTACAAATGTAAGATAAGGCAGCATATAAGGAGCCAAAGTAGAGAGTATGTTGATTCTGTTGTTTTTTCGTGAGCTGCTTACGAATCCGAGAGTATTGTCGCCGTATGACAAAGAATCGGATGACTTGGCGTTGAACTGATAGATTTTTCTTCTGAGGAAGAGAGCTCCGATAAGCATGTGAGCTCCTTCGTGCGACATGGTCTGCATGATGTCGATGTTTTTTCTGAAGAGAAATCTATGGAAAATGAGATAAATTATAAATCCGACGCACATCCATAAATAGCCGGAATACAATTGGTCCATTGAGGTGTTAACCGCATAAACTACTGTTCTATAAAATTCAAAAGCGGCTATGATGATACCGATAACCAAAAGAAAAATGGTTATAAACTTACGAAATTTGCTCATAACTAATAGTTTAAGTTTAAGGTTTAGAATTTTTTTTCTCGACCGTAAAGTTAAGAAAAAATATAAAAGGTATTACATATTTATAAAAATAAATCGGCGGCTATTCCGTCGGCGAAAAGTTTGCCATCTTCGCTCAAAAAATAAGTGTTGTTTTCTTTTAACATTTCTCCGTTTTCGAGATATTTCTTAATGTTTTTTAAGAAATGATTTTTGTACGAAATGCCATAATCTCTCTCTATTTTTTCAATGTCGCAGCCCCAGGAAGTACGCAGTGAAGTCATCACATATTCGTTGAATTTGTCGTCGAGGCTGAGTGTTTCTTTTTCGAAATAATCGTCGGAGTTTCCAACTATTTGTATGTATTTTGTGAGATTTGAGATATTCCATTGGCGAGAATTTCCGTCGTAGGAATGAGCCGATGCTCCGAGTCCGAGATACTTCTCGTCTCTCCAATAAATGCTGTTATGCAGCGATCGGAATCCTGGTTTTGCGAAGTTGGAAATCTCGTAATGTTCGAAGCCGTTTTCTTTCGTTCTTTCAACTAAAATATTATAATGACGTATTGTCTCTTCTTCGCTAACGCTTTGTAGCTCACCTTTTTCGATTTTTTGTCCTAAAATGGTTTTAGGTTCCACTGTCAAGGCGTAAGCCGAGAGGTGGGAGAATGCTGTCGAGAAGAAAATATCGAGGTTTTTGTTCCATTTTTCTTCTGTCAGAGTCGGCATTCCGTAAATCAAATCGAGGGTTATTTTTTTAAAGTCGGTATGCTTCAAATCATCCAATACTTGCATGGCGTGTTTGGAGTCGTGACGACGTCCGAGATACTTCAAATCATCGTCGTGGAAGCTTTGTATTCCGACGCTCATTCTGTTGATTCCTAATATTTTTAATTCCGACATTTTTTCTCTGTCGATGGTGTCGGGATTTATCTCAAGAGTTATTTCCGGAGAGGAGACGATTTCATAATTTTTATTAAGAAGGTTAATAATATCCTCAATATTTTTAACAGATAAAAGTGAAGGCGTTCCTCCGCCGAAATATATGGTTTTTACTATTTCGTTGCCGAGATAATTTTTGTGTGCTATGATTTCTTTTTTTAACGCTTCGACATAATCCTGTATTTTGCTTTCCGAAGCTAAAGAAAAGAAGTTGCAATAAGCGCATTTGCTTTTGCAAAATGGTATATGAATATAAATGCCTGCCATAATGCAAAAATAAAATATTTCTTAATGTGTTTCATAAGGAAAAAAAACTTATCTTCGTAAACAATTCAAATAAGCGCTTTTATGAGTATATATGATAGATTATCAGAGTGTTCCGAAAATAAGTTTGCGGTACTTGTAGATCCTGATAAGCCTACTGACGAACAGATTATAGAAATAGTAAGTAAATCGGTAAATGCTGGAGTGGATTTTTTCTTTGTCGGTGGCAGCCTTCTAACTACGGACAGTTTGGATAATTGCATAAAATTGATAAAAAAACATTGCGACATCCCTGTGTTGATATTTCCTGGCAACTCATTGCAAATCAGCAAGTGGTGTGACGGTTTCTTGTTACTCTCGCTCATTTCTGGACGTAATGCTGAAATGCTTATTGGTCGTCATGTTATTTCTGCTCCATATCTCAAACTGTATGGAAATGAAATCATTCCGACTGGTTATATGCTTATTGACGGTGGCAAACAGACATCTGTCTCATATATGAGCAACACTACGCCGATTCCTCACGACAAAGACGATATTGCTATGTGTACAGCTCTTGCCGGTGAGATGTTGGGATTGAAAATAATCTATATGGATGCCGGTTCAGGAGCGATAGAGCCTGTCTCGCCAGATATGATAAGTAAGGTGAAACAGACAATTGAAATACCTCTCATCGTTGGCGGCGGTATCAATACGCCAGAAAAAGCTGCTAAAGCAGCAAAGGCCGGCGCTGATATTGTTGTGGTTGGCAACGCTTTGGAGAAAAGTATAGAGAAACTTCAGGAATTCGCCGATGCGGTACATGGGGCAATTCATAATTCATAATGCATAATTCATAATTAAAATATAACATCATGAGAAAGACATTTTTATTAATTGCATTGTTTTGTGCTACAGTAAGTTCTGTTTTCGCACAAGAAAAGAAAATGCTTACTCCAATGGATGCAGCTTATCAAAATCGCAGCATTTATCCTGTCGGAAAAAGCGTTAAATGGTTAACAAATACCGATATGTATATCTTTACAGAAGGTAATAACCTTATGGTTCAAGAAGTTAGCGCAAAAAGCGCAAATGTTATGCTGACATTGGATCAGATTAATTCTTATTTGAATCAAGCTGGCATGGATAGCCTTAAACGTTTGCCTAACTTAACATGGTTAGATGCTGAAAAAGCTTACTATTATGGCTTTGATAAAGCAGCCAATTGCATCAATCTCAATCTTTTGGATGCTAAGAGTGGTAAAATAAAGAAAGTGACATCAATTCCTTCAAACGCTGAAAATTATAATGTTACAACTCCATCGTTGAAAGTGGCTTACACCATCGACAATAATTTATATTACGCTGATGGAAACAAACAAATTCAGGTTACAGACAATGCTGAGAATGTGATTGCTGGTCAATCAGTTCACCGTAACGAATTTGCTATCGACGGCGGTATCTTCTGGTCACCTGACGGAAGCAAGCTCGCTTATTATTCAATGGACGAAAGCATGGTTTCTGACTATCCTTTAGTTGACATCACAACACGTGTTGCTGAAGCTAAACCTATCAAATATCCGATGGCAGGCATGACAAGCCACGAAGTTACATTGAAAATATATAACACAGAAAATGGCGAAGAAACTGTCGTTAAGACAGAAGGCCCAGCCGACCAATATCTTACATCAATAACATGGAATCCAGATAATGAAAAGATTTATATCGGTGTTTTAAACCGTGGTCAAAATCATCTTCAGTTCAATGAATATAACGCATTGAACGGCGAATATTTACAAACAATTTTCGAAGATAGAGACGAACAATATGTTGAACCTGTCGGTCCAGCTCATTTCTTGCCAAACAACAGCAAGGAGTTTTTATGGCTCGCTCAACGTGATGGTTACTATCATATCTGGAAACATAACACTGAAACAAAAAAAGCTAAACAAATAACAAAAGGCGATTTCGTCATCACTGCTTTCGAAGGATTTGACGCTAAAGGCGAAAACATTTATTACACTTCAACAGAGGTGAGTCCTTTGGAACGTCATTATTACAAACATAACATCAAGAACGGAAAGAAGGTTAAAATAAGCCAACAACACGGAACACACAGCGTAATGCCAAGCGCTTCAGGAAAATATTTCTTGGATTCATATTCAAGCACTGATGTCGCAAGAAACGTTGACCTCTTGGATGTTAACGGCAAAATGGTTTCTCGTTTGCACGAAGCTGAAGACCCATTGAAAGAGTATAACATCGGAACAATAGAACTCGGTACTTTGAAAGCTGAAGATGGACAAACTCTTTATACACGTCTCATCAAGCCTTATAACTTCGATGAAACCAAGAAATATCCTGTCATTATCTACGTTTATGGCGGTCCTCACGCTCAGTTGATTACAGACGAATGGACAGCTGGCGCTGGCATTTTCTTGCATTATCTCTCACAAGAAGGCTTCGTAGTATTTACTTTAGATAACAGAGGCTCTGCCGACCGTGGCGAGGCTTTCGAACAAGTGATTCACCGTCAATGCGGTCAAGCTGAAATGCGCGACCAAAAAGTCGGTATCGACTATCTTAAAACTCTTCCTTTCGTAGATGCCGACCGTATCGGTACTGACGGATGGAGCTACGGAGGTTTCATGAGTACTAACATGAAAATCAATTATCCAGAAGATGTCAAGGTTTCTACAGCTGGCGGTCCTGTCATGGATTGGAAATATTATGAAGTGATGTACGGCGAACGTTACATGGACACTCCAGAAGAAAATCCAGAAGGCTACGAATTGACAAGCCTTGAAAATAAAGCAGACAAACTCGAAGGCAAACTGATGATAATCCACTGCACTACAGACCCTGTCGTTCTCTGGCAACACTCATTGGTATTCGTTCAAAACTGCATCGAAAACGGAAAACAATTAGACTATTTCGTTTATCCAGGACACGACCATAACGTATATGGCCCAGATAGAGCTCACCTTATCACTAAGATAACAGAATATTTCAAGGCTAATCTTTGATGGGACTTGAGGAGCTAAAGGTACTAAAGGGATTAAAGGGATTGAAGTGAATTCCTCTAATCCCTTTAATTTTCTCACTCATAACTTAAAAGACGCTTCAATGTGTGTTTGTTTTATAGGAATCATTGTAACGTCTCAATCAATCATTCCTAATTCCTAATTCCTCATTCCTAATTTAAACAAACATCCCGTTGGGCAGATGTAATTGCACCAAGGTTTCTTGATGAATATTGATGCGATGACGATAATAGCTGTCAATAATGCCACTTCAAAAATTATAGATTGATAGCTGAAAATGCTGAATGGCTCCACCTCGGAAAAGTCTATTCCTATGCCTGAAGCAACCAAAACTAAAAGCGTCAACAAAACGATTTTTCTAAAAACAGCGAAGAATTTATATATTTTCGATGATACCGTGATTTTCTTGACAGGTATCATTCCGACAAATTCCTGAACCGCTCCAAAAGGGCATAAATACTGGCAATAGAAAGATTTCTTCGTTATCATTGGGAGAATTATTGATATGGCGGCGATGATTACGACAACCCATTGCATCGTCAACGAAATGCCGTTAGTTATCCAATTGTAGAACATCGCTAATGATAGAAGAGAGTTGCTCCAGAATCCTAATATCAATATGGAAAGTGACAAAGTGATGAGACGTAATGTCTTTGTTTTTTTAGGATTGAAGAAGCATATCAACGCTAATATTGTCACGATGAGCACGCATAATTGTTTGGTGAACAAGCTCCAGTCCCAGGAATGAAGCTTGGCTTTCTGCGATGTGAGTTCTTGTAATCTTATCTGTAGAGATTGCGCTATCGCCACGGAAGTGTAGGTGCATCCGCTCACGGCATCTGTTTGATAATTAAGAGCTCCTTCTACGCTGAGACCATCCCACGATTCTAAGTAACCGCTGTTAATCACTTTGTTCATAAAGCCTCGTGACTCTTTGTTGGGGCATACTTCCACTTCAATGATTTTGTCGTTTCTGTCTATGTAAATCGTTAGCGGAGTCGTGCCGTTATATCCGAAAATGTTGTCGCTGTATGGCGAGGTGTTGACGGCTTGTCCGAGTTTGTCGCCGTCTCCGAAAATCAGGTAGGAAGAAATATTGTCTTGCGCGATGCTGTCGGCTGTTGGGAAATGCTTTTTCGCTTCGTCTAAAGAAAGCACAAACTCGTATTTAGGCTGCGACAGCTTTTGTTTTTCAATATGATTTTCGTATGAATTTTTACCGATTAAAAATAATATGGCTATGATTATTAGGTGGTTTATGATTTTATTGATGATTTTTAACATGATGATAGTTTTTTTTGATGAATATTACAGATAAGCTATGCCATATAAGGGAATGTTGATTATATTTCCATTGCTTTGATATGGTAAAGTAGATGTTTTAATGGCTTTTTTAGGTTGGTATTTGTCGCAGAATAATGTAAAACTTCGAGAACGAAGGTTTTCGCCAGATTTAACTTCAATAGGAATGACATTTCCTTCTTTTTGAACTATAAAATCAACTTCAGATGTGCTTCTCTCGTTAGTCCAATATCCAATGTATTCACAATTAATACTAGTAAGTTCTTGCATTACATATTGTTCTGCTAAAGCGCCTTTGAACTCTGTTAGTATTTGGTTGTCATAAAGTAATGTTTTTTCATTTAACCCCATTGAAGCAGTGAGTAAGCCTACGTCAACCATAAATAATTTAAAAACTTGCATGTCATGATAGGATTTTATAGGTAGTTGAGGAAGTTTTACTCTGTGCGACTTTAAGACCAAACCGCAATTGTACAACCACATAATAGCTATCTCGAAGTCCTTGGCTCTGGCTCCTTCTCTTAAAACATTATATACAAATTTTTTGTTTTCTTTGCTCAATTGAGCTGGCAAACTTTCCCACACCATGTTGAGACGAGGTATTTGAGATAATGGTACATGCTTGGAAAAATCACCGACGTAAGAACCTAATATTTCTAATTGTCTTTCTCGAATTAATGAGTAGTCATGAGTGGTAATCCATTTTTGAACTATCTCGGGCATGCCTCCGACAAAAAGATAAGTGCGTAGCAAATTTAAAAGTTCTTCGTGAAACGTTTTTATCAAATCCCATTTCTTTTGAGACAATGCCTCGAAAAGCATTTCTTTGTTGTTGGCTTTTAGAAATTCTCCGAATGACAACGGATGTAAATCAAGAAAACAGACTTTTCCTACAGGGAATGATTGGTTTTCATGAATGGAAATTCCTAATAGCGAACCTGCGGCAATGATATAATATTCAGGAGCGTTTTCGTTAAAATATTTTAGAGAAGTGATGCCTCCTTCAACTGACTGTATTTCGTCAAATATGATTAAAGTGTCTTCTGGATTTATTATTTTCCCTAAATGTATTTGTAATACGTCGATTATTCGATTGGTGTCGAAGTCGTTGTGAAATAAATTTCTGAATCTATGTTCGTTCTCAAAATTGATGTAGATGGTTTCTTTAAATGATGTTTTTCCTAATTCTTTCATTAACCATGTTTTGCCAGTTTGTCTGGCACCTTTTATAATCATTGGTTTTCTGTCAGAACTGTCTTTCCATTCAATAAGTTTTTGTAATGCGTCTCTTTTCATAAAATAGATTTTTGATAATGCAAAAATAATATTTTTTCGGTTATATAAAAATAAATTATCTTGATAAAAGTGTGGTTTGTTGTTATTTTTATCTTGATAAAAATGTATTAGCTAAACATTTTTATCAAGATAAGTTTTGCATTCTAAATGTGTATCTAAATAATAGCATTATTAAAGACAAATTATATAAAATGTCAAAAAATGTTTTTCCACTATCGAATGATTTTTTAAATTTGTGGCTTGAACTTTTAATTTAAAGATTATGGCAAAAATTCAAGACGACAATATTCTATATACTTTGATAAGACCTTTCATCGATCGTCATGTCAGAAAGGCGTTTCGTCGTTATAAAGTTATTGGACAAGACAATATTCCGCAAAACGCTGCGTGTATTTTCGGTGTTAACCACACCAATACATTAATGGACGCTCTCGTGCCTCTCTCCATGAATTCTGAGAAAAAAGTCTTCATCGCAAGAGGCGACATCTTTAAGCAGCCTCTGATAGCAAAGTTTATGCATTTCTGTCGTATCCTTCCTATCTATAGAATACGCGACGGTTTTAAGAGCGTGAGAGACAATAATTCCGAAATTATCGACAAGGCCGCCGATGTGATCCGAGACAATGTGAAACTTTTCCTCTATCCGGAAGCAACTCACAGAACAAAACACTCGTTGCGTCAGCTGAGCAAGGGTATATTCCATATTGCTCTCGAGGCTAACCGTCAGTTCGGTCATGAGAAACCAATATATATCGTTCCTACAGGCATCGAATACGGCGATTATTTCCGTTATCGCTCCACGGCTCTCGTCAGCTTCGGCGAACCTATCAACGTGACTGAATTCGTCAGTCAGCATAATGACGAAAACGAGGCCGTAATAATGAATGGATTACGCGATATGCTCACAGAACGTCTCGCTGCACTGATTTCGTACATTCCTGATAATGAAGCTAATTACGAAGCTATTTGGGAACTGACAAAAATAAAATCTGGATTGAAAGGCAGTATAGAAGAACGTCTGCAACGTAATCAGAAAACGATAAAAGAACTCCTCGAATGGAAAGAAAGAGAACCGGAAAAAGCTGAAAAACTCTTCGAAAAAGTCAATAAATTCATAAAAAAACGCAAGAAAAAAGGCATTTCTATCTTCTCCGTTACAAAGGAAAAACCATGTCATACGGTTTTGTGGAAAACATTAGTGGCTCTGTTAGGACTTCCATTATACATCGTCGCAGCAGTGGCAAACTTGCCTATTTGGTTGGTGACTATGATTTTGAAGAAAAACTTCAAAGACAAGGCATGGGGTAACACCATCAGTTTCGCTACAGAGACAATTTTGCATCCAATAATGATGATATTATGTATTGTCTTGACATTCTGCAAACTTCCTTGGGAAATGGCATTGGCAAGCAGCGTTTTATATTATTTCACTTATATATACTTCGTCGATTTTGGCGAGTTCCTCAGAAGATGGATTTCAGATGTGAAATGGATGTTTAATAAAAAACTGAAGAATTTTTAAGAGACTTTATGGCGATGAGGCTTTAAGACTTTTGAGGTCTGAGAGGAATTTGAGGCCTGAGAGGAAATAGAGAAACCAAATATATTCCATCACTCCATTACTCCATCACTCCATTACTTCAAAAAAAGATTCGGTCACTGAGCTTGTCGAAGTGCCGAATCTTTTTTTTGACGAAAGACAAAAGACGAAAGACAAAAGCCTCAGCAACCACAGATTTCTCAGATTTCTCAAGTTCCTCAAGTCCCTCTAATCCCTCTCAACCTTTTTTTTCAAAAAAACACTTGCTAAATAAAAACAAATTAGGTACATTTGCCACCTAAATTAACTAAATCACAAAACACTCCATCACTCCATTACTCAATAACTTCATTACTCCATTACTGAATAATTTTAAAAATTAAATATCATGAAAAAACTTTTTATTTTATTTTTTGCTCTCGTATTGAGCATTGGTGTTAAAGCTCAAACACCTTTAACACAAGCTGTTGACTTCTCAACAATTGACCATAATGGCAACGAGATTAATTTGTTCGAGATTCTTGATAGAGGTCAATATGTTTTGATTTATTTTTTTTATACCAGTAGTTTTCCTGATCAAAATGCTATTCCTAAAGTTGTTGATGCATATTATGCATTAGGTTGCAACCAACATGATGTTTTCTTCATGGAAATTTCTCCAACAGACCACAACAATGAACCTTACTTCTTCATTGACAACTGGATTGAAACATACGGCGTAGAATTTCCGACAATTTATCAAACAAGTGGTGGTACTCACTCTGGTGCTGATATTAATAATATGTATCAAATCCAAGGATACCCAACAATGGTTCTTATCGCTCCAGACCGTCAAATCGTACTTCAAGATATTTGGCCAATTGAATCAACACAGACAATTATTGATGCTCTGACTCCTTTTGGTATTGAAGAACATGGTGCAAATCATGTTATAAGTTATGGAAATTATTCTTTAAAATACACAGTAACAAGCACCGACCCGGCGGAGTGTGAAGTTGTTTGTAGCGAGCAGCCAAGTACACTAACAGAAATTACTATTCCGTCAGCAGTAGAAATCTCAGGAATGGAATTCAGCGTCACTTCTATAGGTAATGATGCTTTTTCTTATTGTTACAATTTAACAAGCATAGAGATTCCTAACAGCGTCACTTCTATAGGTGATATGGCTTTTTCTTATTGTGACAATTTAACAAGCATAGAGATACCTAACAGCGTCACTTATATCGGTGGTTATGCTTTTTATTTCTGTTCAGGATTAACAAGCATTGAGATACCAGCTTCTCTTACATATTTTGGACAAGATGCTATTACTGGTTGTTCTAATATAACAAGCATAATAGTTGAAGAAGAAAATACTGTTTATGACAGCAGAAATAATTGTAATGCTATTATAGAAACATCAACAAATACCTTGGTTGCAGGATGTAAAGAAACAGTAATCCCAAATACAGTTACATCTATAGGATTTGCTGCCTTTTCTGGCTGTTTGAATTTAACAAGCATTGAAATACCGAGTTCGGTTTCAAATATTGGTGACTATGGCTTTTATCAATGTTATGAATTGAGAAATGTTTATTGTCATGCAGTAAATGTTCCAGAAACAGGTGGTTTTGTGTTTGATGGAGGTGTTCCTTCAGATATGGTTATACATGTTCCAGCACCGTCATTAGAGGCATACCAAAATATTTATCCTTGGAGTGGTTTTGCAATTATGCCAATGGAAATAACAAACCACTGGACTGTTGATGAAAGTATTTATGCAAACAACATGACCATTATCGGTTCGGTACAAATTGACGGTGTAAGCCAAAATTCTACAATGCTTGAAGTGGGTGCTTTCTGCGGCGATGAATTGAGAGGCTCTCAAATAGCTCAATATATTCCTGCATTGGATAAGTATGAGGTGTTCCTGATGATTTATGGTGAGGCAAATGACGAAATCACTTTCAAATTATACGATCATTTAGCTAAGGAAGTATTGGATCTTGTAAGTCCTGATGTTATTACATTTGCTGTTAACGGAACATTGGGAAGCGTTGAAACTCCATATATCCTCAATTTCATTTCTTCAGAACAACAAATAAGAAATCTTAAATCAGGATGGAACTGGTTCTCTTCATACATTGAATTAGAAGGAGGTGAAGGTCTTGAAATGATGGAAGACGCTCTCGGTGAAAACGGCTTGCAGATAAAGAATCAGTCGGCTTTTGTTACTAATTCTTCTTCCGGATGGTACGGCTCTCTCACTTCTGTTAGCGTACAAGATATGTTCATGATTGAGACTTCCGATATTGTTACAATGACATTGGAAGGACCAAAGGTAAATCCGGAAAATTACACTTTCTCTTTAAGCCAAGGCTGGAAATGGATTTCTTATCCTGTTAGTGAAAGCCTTTCTGTTGAAGATGCTCTCGCAAATATTTATCCAAACCATGGCGATAACATCAAGTCACAGACAGCTTTCTCTCAATATTATAATGGAATCGGCTGGATTGGCGGCCTCAACACTATGAATCCAGGCGAAGGTTATATGTACAGAAATTCCTCAGATGAGACAAAGACTCTCGTTTATCCTTCATCATCAGAGTCAAAGGGCGCATTGAAGGCAAATGCAACAGCTGAAGACAATCATTGGATTCCTAATGTTGGCCAGTTCGCAAACAATATGAACTTGATTGCTGTAGTTGAAAATAATTCAGTAACAGATTATGAAATCGGCGCATTCGTAGGTGATGAAGTACGCGGCAGCGCAAGACCAATCTACATTGAGGCATTGGATTCATATATGATTTTCATGACAATATTTGGCGAAGGTAACGAAGAATTTTCTTTTAAATATTATGATTTGAACGCTAAGGAAGAAAATGTCTTCACAGAAGAAAATATAATATTCTCAGCAAACGCTGTTTTCGGTTCTGTCGATAATCCAGTCGTGATGATGTTCGATACAGAAGGCTTAGATGAAAACGGAATGGAAAACGTCAGCATCTATCCAAATCCAGCTGCTGTAAATTCAGAAATAAATCTCGGCATGACATGCGAGAGAGTTGAAATCTATAATACATTAGGTGTTAAGGTTGCAGAATACTCAGATGTTGACAAGATTGACGGCATGGAAACATCCGGTGTTTACGTCATAAGAGTCATCAACGATAACGAAATGAGAAATTACAGAGTTGTTGTTGAATAAGACTACAAGTCAACAAGACTACAAGTGGGCGCTCCTATTACTTAGGGGCGTTCTTTTTTTAGTCACCGAGACACCGAGGAACTAAGGAACAGAACTCCATCACTTCATTACTACAAAAAAAGATTCGGCACTTCGACAAGCTCGGTGACCGAATCTTTTTTGGGCTAAAGACTAAAGACTAAAGACCTCAGTTCCTCAAGTCCCTTTAAAACATTGGCAACTGATAGATGAAACCTAAAGAAATGCGGTTAGTGTTATAATCTGCTTTGTTAGCTATTTCTTCATATTTGTAAGAACGTCCGACGTATGTCAAGAAGAAGTGCAAGTTGCTTTCCATTGGGTAATATTCAATGCCGCCGAGATAACCTAATGATGTGCGATATTTGCCTTCTGATGCACTTACAACACCGATTGAAGATTCTGTGATAGAAGCAGTTTCATACATGCCTTTAACGAATACATTCCATTTGTCAGCGAAACGATAGTTTAATTTCGTGACGATTGACATATAAGCTGCATCCAATACATTATGCATATTTTCTTCTTCAATATCAAAAATTTCTGATTGTAAATCACCGATAATACCTGACAAAATACCAGCACGGTCGATTGCATCACTTGAATACATAAAGTCGATATACATATTAAATTTGCCGAATGTCAACTCATTGCCGAGAGCATAGTAATATAAGTTCTTACCTTTTGCTTGGCTCATGATAGAAGCCGACCAACGTGTCTTATAGACATTTGCAAAATTACCGTTCCAATTTAATGTGTAAACCAAAGGTAACTTAGAAGGTATTGCTTCTGTTGGGTTTCCTGGAAGTATGTAAATTTCTGTAGGAATATTACCATACATGCTATAGAAATCGCCGTTCAAACTGTTCAAGATTTGGAAGTTGATTTGTTGTCCAGGCATGAAGTCATAACCGATGTTGATACCTGTCATGAAGTTGCTCATGTATTCAATCATGTCGCTGTATTCATAAATCTCGATAGGGTTAGCGTCGAATTCGAAGCCGCCGTAAGCAGCACATTGTTTACCTAAGAAGAGTGAGAATTTGTCGTTCAACTTAAGGCCGATGCCAGCGATGTCGATTGAAGTAGGAAGGTTATCGATCATGCCGCTGCCGTTGTTAGGACGGTTGAGACGTTGACGCCAGCGATATGAGAGCCATTCGTTGATATTACCTTTAGATTCAATACGAAGCTGACGCATATTGAATTTGCCATATTCGAAGCCGTCGTTGAACATAGCGTCGAAGCTGCCGTTCATGTTCATATAAAGATTGAACTTGTCGGTCTTTTTCTTTACGCCAGAAAGTTCTTCATACAAAGAAGTACTTTTGGTTTGGCTTACTGCAAGTTCCTGAGCTTTAACACCAATAACGCAAAAAGCGATGATTAATAATGTGAGAAGTTTTTTCATAAAAACAATCTTTTTTAATTCATAATTCATAATCTTTTGTCTTCAAACAATTATGCATTATGAATTGATTAATATTGATTAAAGTATTCTTGAATTTGTTGCCAGTCGTTTGTCTTTGTCAAAGCGAGCATCAATAAGATACGAGCTTTTTGAGGGTTAAGTTGTTGTGAAGCTACGAATTGATAGAGAGCGTCGTCAACTTCGTTGTCGAGAGTGCTTGGGCCTGTTGGGACGCGTGAAGAACGAACCACTTGAATGCCTTTTTTACGAGCTTTTTCCAATACTGGGAACACGTCTTTGTGGATATTACCATTACCGACACCAGCGTGGATGATGCCTTGATAGTCGTTTTTCAACATTGGTTCTACCATGTCAGCATTAACGCCTGCGTGGCTGTAAACGATACCTACCTTTGGCAATTTGTCTAAGTTTGTTACGTCGAAAACAGATTCTGTTGTGTGTTTTTTGAGAGGTTCTTGGTTGTAGAACACCTTGCTGTTGAATACATAACCGAGAGCACCAGCATTAGGAGCTTGGAATGTTTGAACGCTTGTTGTGTGCATCTTGGTAACGCTTTCTGCACCGAGGATGTTGTCGTTCATGACTACGAGGACGCCTTTGCCTTTTGATTCAGGAGCGCAAGCTGTCACTACAGCGTTGTAGAGGTTACGAGGGCCGTCAGCGCTGATAGCTGTTGAAGGACGCATAGCACCAACCATAACGACAGGTTTGTCGCTGTTGACGGTGAGGTTCAAGAAGTAAGCTGTCTCTTCCATAGTGTCGGTGCCGTGAGTGATGACGATGCCGTCAACATTAGGGTCTTGTAATAATTCGTTGATTCTTTTAGCCAAGATGAGCCATACTTCATCGCTCATGTCTTGAGAACCGATGCGTACTACTTGTTCACCTTCGCAGTTGGCGATGTCTTGTAATTCAGGAACAGCTTCGAGCAAGGTTGCTATAGCCATCTGGCCAGCTGTGTAGTTGGTAGCTGTTGAAGATCCGCCAGCACCAGCGATTGTTCCACCTGTTGCGAGGATGCGGATGTTAGGTTTTTGAGCAAAAGTCATGGTTGCTGTAACTAACAAGACAACCATCATAAGAGTTAATCTTTTCAATGTTTTCATATAAATGTGATTTTAAATATTAATAATTCTAATGTTAATTTTGTTCAAATATTTTAAAAAAAAGACTAAGGACAAAAGGCTAATGACTAAAGTTTTTCCAAATAGTCATTAACTTTAGACCTTAGCCGTTTGTCATTAGCCATTAAAACAGGTAGTTAAATCCGATATAAACTTTCAGGTTATCGCCGTCTCTTGCGTCGAGGGCCTTAGCTGCTTCTGCAGAGATGATAAAGTTTCTGTTCATGATGAGTTTCAGACCGCAACCTGCAGAAGTGTGAAGGCCTTCTTTTTCACCGCTGTAGATGAGGTTTTCTTCGTATCCTGAGATATTGTATTTCTTTTCAATAGTTTCCCATGCTGTTTTTTGTTCTTCAAGACGATAGCTTTGTGTTACCATACCAGCATCGAAGAATGGGTTAAGAGCGATGTTCCAGTTTTGGTTGATAAATTGGAATCCAGCCACTTTCCAGCGGAGTTCTGCGTTAAGCCAAGCGTAGCCAGCACCGATGACTCTGTTTCTGTTGATACCACGTACTGAGTTAGCACCGCCCATAGCGTCAGTTGACATCTTTTTATAGAACAACATATTAGAGTTGAACATTGCGTAATAAGGAATCTCACCAGCGATAACGTTTTGAGTAACGAGACGATAAGCGAATGTAAGATTTTCTTTTACGATAGGGATATATTGTTGCCATACAGCGTTGAAAGTAGCGTGGCTGTAACCATCGCCGTCGATGAAGTCAGGAGCTGCTGTCACTGTTGCTTCAAAGTAAGCGCCTTTAGTAGGGTCGCTGTCATGGTTTTTGGAATCGTAGATGAAAGCGAGTTTTAATTGTGTGACATTGCCGCCGTCAACTTCGTTTTCTCTGATAAGACCGCTTTCGCGATATAATTCAAACAATGTCATTTGTTCATCATAAAGATATTCTTCGTTGTGAATATCGATTCTTCCCATATTATAGTTGAAATAACTGAGGCCTACGCCATAATAGAAATGTTCCCCGAAACCGAATTTATTACGTAAGCTAGAGTTGAATCTGAACTGTTTGCGATCCATTCTATAAAATACGCTGTTGAAATCAGGGTCGAAATTTTCAAATGACTGTTGTTTTAATACATACAAATCGTTATAGTAAGGAGATGCGAATCCGTTGAAACCGTAGAACTCGAAACGTTTGTCGGTGAAATAGCCAGCGTCAACGAAGAGGCGTGAGTTTGGAAGAAGGTTATAAAAGTCGCCATAGAAACGTAAGTTGAGAGAACCTTTGGTATAAGCAGATGCCTCGAGGTTCATCTTATAATCGAATTTTGGATAACGAGAGCCGTCGCCAAAGTTGAAAATGTCAACGCAAGCGCCGTATTGAAATCCGAGGTCTGAATTGAAGCCGACAACAGGAAGAGGACCGAAGTTCCATCCTTTTTTGATAAGTTCGCCTTTTTCGTTATAAATCTTCTCTTTTTTGTTTTTATCGACGTTTTGAATTGTGTCTTGAGCTTGTAAGCTAAATGTCATCAACAAAATAGATAACAGTGAAAGTAAATGTTTTTTCATATTTTATAATTTAAAATTAGCGTTATTTTAAGAAAAAATTTATATTTTTGTTCTGTCGAGCAAAGTTAAAAAATATTTGATATGGAACAGATAAATAAAGAGCAAAATAATGTGATTTTACAAATAGACGAAATATTAAACAAGATGTCTAATCAGGTTAAATTCTTGATTAGAAACAATAAATTGATGAATCAGCTTGATGTTGATTTGTTGATGGAAAATACTCGCAAGTTGTATGATACATTGTGCTCAGTGAATTGTAATATGGATGTTGATTCTATTCCGATGGAAGTGAATGAGGGACTTGAGGTCTTTGAGGAAGAAAAGGGACTTGAGGGATTTGAGGAGTTTGAGGAAGAAAAGGGACTTGAGGGACTTGAGGGATTTGAGGAGTCTGAGGGTTTTGAGGAAGAAGAGGAAATTGAAGAAGAGGAGGGTTTTGATGATTCTGAGGAAGAAGAGGAAATCGAAGAAGAGGAGGATTTTGATGATGATATAGAAGATGAAGAGGATTTTGAGGATTCTGAGGGACTTGAGGATTCTGAGGGACTTGAGGGTTTTGAGGAATCTGAGGAAGAAGAGAAAATCCAAAATCCGTCTCCGTCTCCATCTCCTGATTTGGAGGATTCTGGTATTAGAGCTTATAAAAAAGTTTATACAGTTGAATCTCATACTCTCGGCGATAAACTCGAGTCGGCTGAGGATAGAAGTCTCGCCGCTCGTCTGCAAAAAAAACCTGTCGCTGATTTGATGAACGCTATTGGAATCAATGATAAATTCTTGCTTCTTAACGAATTGTTCGCTGGAAGTATGGAGAAATATAATAAATCAATAAGGGCGTTGAATAGTTTCTCTACCTTGCTCGGCGCAAAGACTTATATGAGCGAGCTTCAAATTGAATTTCAATGGGACTGCGACTCAGAGGCTTACAAGAAACTGTCTGATTTGGTTGATAGAAGATTTATGTAAATTCATAATGCATAATCAATAGAATAATTATGAAACTATATTTAGTGCCTACACCGATAGGTAATTTGGAAGACATCACAATGAGAGCTTTGCGTATCTTGCGTGAAGAGGTTGATGTTATTTTAGCTGAAGATACTCGTACAAGTGGCAATTTGTTGAGACATTATAATATAAGCAAACCTATGTCGGCTTTTCATATCAACAACGAACATAAGGTTGTGAGAAGCTTCGCTGAACGTATTTTGGCTGGAGAGAAGATGGCTTTGGTGACAGATGCCGGCACTCCCGCTATTTCAGACCCTGGATTCCTCCTTGTTCGTGAGTGCCTCCGACTCGGCGTGGAGGTGGAATGTCTCCCAGGCGCTACCGCCTTCGTCCCGGCTCTCGTCAACTCTGGACTCTCGGCCGACCATTTCATATTCGAAGGTTTCCTCCCTCATAAAAAAGGACGTCAGACAAAGCTTAATGAAATAGCTGATAATAAATATACTACAATATTATACGAATCTCCTTTTCGTCTCGTTAAAACATTGCAGCAGCTTATCGAAGTGTGCGGCCCCGAACGTCGTGTGTCGGTGGCTCGTGAACTGACTAAGATTTACGAAGAAAACGTAAGAGGAACACTCGCTGAGGTGATGGAGTATTTTAGCAAAAAAGAAGTCAAAGGGGAAATTGTGGTTGTGCTTGAAGGCGTCGATAATAAGCAACCAACAATAGATGATGAATAATGAATAATAACTAAAACTTACAGACTATGAGAAAATTATTACTGACAGCGTTAATGCTACTATGTGTTTTTGCTGTTTTTGCTGCTCCTTTCAAAAATGTTGAAAGGGTCTTGACTCAACCTGATGGAACTAAATTGTATTGTTTCGCATCTGGTGATGAATTTTATAACCGCCTCCATGACGCTGACGGATATACTATCGTTCAAGCTGAGAATGGTTATTTCGTTTATGCTGCCGCCGACAGCAAAGGAACTGTAACGGCTACTAACTACATAGCAGGAAAAACAGACCCTAAAGCGTTGGGCCTCAAACCTAATATCGTGATTTCTCAAGAAGAATATCAACGAAAAAGAAATCTTATGAAAGCTCCTGCAATGGGCGATGCCAAAAACCTTAATCATGGCGTATATAACAATATAGTCATATTCATCAAATTCAAAGGCGATGGTGATTTTAAAACGACTCAGACTGAAATAGATTCTATGTTCAACTATAATGGCTATTACGACATCTCTATGAACAACTATTTCGCTAAAGCGACTTATAACCAGCTTTCAATGATGTCTTATTGTTATCCTGCAGCTGATGGCGACAAATTGTTGGCTTATGAAGATATTTATGAAAGAGATTATTACAGACCATATAATGAAGTGACAAATCCTCAAGGCTATCTCGAAGAGGAACGTGCCGATCGTGAGTTCGCTCTCTTGAAAAGGGCTGTCGAATTTATTGCCGATGAGGTGCCTGCCGATTTGGATATAGACCGCGATAATGACGGCAATGTGGATAATGTCGTCTTCGTGGTGAAAGGTAATGTAGGCGACTGGAGCGACTTGCTCTGGCCTCACATGTGGTCGCTATATGGCGAAGACGCTTATATCAATGGCAAAAGAGTCTATACATTTAATTTCCAACTAGAGACATCAACATATTTCTCAGTATCGACTTTATGTCATGAGATGTCTCATTCATTAGGATTCCCTGACTTATATCACTATTACGGCGGAACAAATCTCTCGCCAGCAGGTCCGTGGGATTTGATGTGCGGAAACGCTAATCCTCCTCAACATTCAGGCATTTACATGAAATATAAATACGGAACATGGATTGATGAAATACCAGAAATAGGCTACGGCACTTATACTCTCGAAGCTAACTCATGGGAAGGCGGAAGAAGAAACTGCTACAAAATACCATCAAAACATCCAGATCAATATTATCTCGTAGAATATAGAAACAAAAATAATATGTTCGAGAAAGGCTTGCCTTCAGGCGGTCTTCTGATTTACAGAATCGACACTCGTTTCCATGGCTGCGCCAATTATAATGGCAACGACCAACTCGATGAGGTATATATCTTCCGTCCTGGCGGAGCTCATAACAGAGATGGTAATATCAATGGCGCCGCTTTCTCTAAAGACTACGATAGAGTGGCGTTCAACAGCAATACAGACCCTTATCCGTTCTTGAATAAAAACGATAGAGACTTGGAATTTAATATTTGCAATATCTCAGAAATGGGTGACCAGATTACATTCACATATTCTCCTATTAACACCGAAATGATTCCTCAGAATATTCAAGTTGGTTTGAATCATAATGATAAGGCCGTTGAATTGGAATGGGACATTGTAGAATCAGCTGAGTCTTATAACATTTATCGTAACAATGTACTTGTGGCTAATGTGACTGAAAATCATTTCAAAGATGATTATACCGCATTCGATTTTGGCTATCATCAATATCGTGTAACTGCGCAATATGGTGCAGAAGAATCGTTCTATTCTGATGAAAAATATGTTATTACAGGCGGTTGCGCTGAATATGTTTTCGATTTGCAAAGCGTTGGCGATTACGGTTGGCAAGGCGGCGAAATAAAACTGAGCTTCGACAACGAAATGGATGATATGTATTTTACAATGTATTCAAAAGAAGAATGTGAAAAAAGAATACTTGTTCCAGAAGGCGTTAAGATGACTTTGTCATGGCTCGAAGGTTGGAACGATGCCGAATGTTCTTTCGTCGTGAAAAAAGACGATGAAGATGTGTATGTTTCTTCTGAATTGAAGGAAGGTAAACTGACGGATATTGTAGCGACAAACAGCATGCCTTGTGTGGCTCCAGATAATTTAAAAGCTGTGATGAAAGACCATACTGTTGAATTGACATGGAAAGTTATGGTTGAGACTGATAGTTTTGTGATATTGCGCAATGATGAAGTGATAGCGGAAAATGTCACATCATGCAATTATATTGATGAAGAAATATCAGTTTCAGGTGTCTATGGTTATGTCGTTAAAAGTGCGAGAGAAGGCTGTGTTTCATTGCCTTCTGAGGTATGTAATGTGGTCGTAATGAAAAACAGCTACGATTCAATTCATGCAAATGCTTCTCTGACAGATAATTCTGTGGTGATTAACTGGGACGCTCCTATGTCGTATGGGCTCTTCAGATATGATGATGGCGAATATCTGACAAGCATAGGTTCCAATACCTACAACTGGGGTGTCAAAATAACCGCCGACGATATGAAAAATTTTGCAGATTCAAAATTGACACATATAGAAATGTTTGACGCCTGTGAAGCAAAATATACATTTAAAATATATAATGGCGCTAAGGCTAATGATAAAACTTTGATTCATACAGTTGAAGCCGAAATGTACAATACTAACGAATTTGTAAAAATTGATATAGGAGAAATTCCTTTCAATTCAGAAGAGGATTTGTGGATTACCGCCAAATCATCGGGCGCAAACTCGCCTTCAATACCATGTTCAAAATATAATGGATATGATAATGGAAGCTTGGTGAAAGCAGGCGGCATCTGGGCTCCGGCAGCCGAATATAATATGAATTACACTTGGATGCTCAGAGCTTATACTTCTAACGATACGATAGAGAATTTTAAATACAATATCTATAAAAACGATAAATTGTTGGTTTCCAACTTGTCCGACTTGACATATGCCGATAAAGATGCGTCAGGTGAGATTTGTTATAAAGTGGAGGCTTTGATAAATGAAAAACTCGTTTCTCAATCTGATACTCTTTGTGTTGAAGTTGAATCGTATAGCAAAACAAAAGTATATCCTAACCCAGTGAGAAATGTTCTTACTGTAAAGGCTAAAGGTGTTGTTAATGTGAAGATTATAAGTATCACGGGCGCTGTGGTATATGATGAAGATACAAACGATGCTTTATGTGAAATAAATATGAATAAATTTGAAAGCGGACTTTATATCGTTCATATAACGACAAAAACAGAAACTATAACAGAAAAGATTGTCAAATATTGATTTCTAAATTTCGTCGGATGAACGATACATGTTTGCAATCAATTTTAATTCGAAATAAGTGAAATCATCGCCTAAGACCTCTCTTGCAGCTGACAATGAGAGGTCTTTCGTTTCTTCGAAATATTCTCTTATCACCTCGATATGTTCTTTGCTGACAAAGTCTTCTGTCTCGTAGATTCCGTTTTTCACTATTTCGATAATATGTCCTTCTATGGTGCTTCGCGATAATCCTCGCTCTTTCATAATGTCGTCGATGCTGTAGTCTTCATCGAGAAGCTCTAAGGTTTTTGTCACGCTGTTGGAAAGATTCATCTCTTTTTTGGATTCGTCATCATCAAAATTACATCTCTTGAAACCTAATGATTCCAATACCATATTAATGATGTCGGCGCCAAAACTTTTGATACGTGTGGAACCGAGCTTGGAAATGTTTTTAAGTTCTTTGATGGAAGTCGGTTTCTGCTCGGCGATTCTATTGATGACAGTAGTAGGAAGAATCTGAAATATATCTTTGTTCAATTCTTCGGCTTTGTTCTTGCGCCATTTCAATAAGGCGTTTAATAACGGTTTGTCCTTGCTGTCTAAGTCTTTAGCCTTCAGTTTCACTGACTTCAGATTCTCCGATTCGACGATTTTCTTGTTTTTCATCTCTAAATATTTGTCTAAGATGAAACCGTCTTTAGCTAAATTGAGACATGCCGTTTTCACGAAAAGAATCTCTCTTATCGTATCTAAAACAGCCTTTACGGCGGTGTTGACGGCTTTGTTGTCGGTCTCAGCGATTAAATCGCCAATGCATTCTAAATCATTAAGTTTGTCAAAGAAATAAACCGAAGCTTTTTTAATTCTCTCATCAAGATAAGACCCACTTGTAGTCTTGTAGTCTTGTTGACTTGTGGTCTTTATAATATTATCAATCTGTCTTGCGAATCTTATTGCTACATTGATGATTTCTTCTCTGAAAAGATTACGTTTTTCGGCTATCTTGTCGGCGGTTTCTTTTCCGAAGATATTGTCGTTTTCTCTTATTGTCTTAGCGAGTTTGTTGATGTTGATTTCTAATTCGTCGAAGGTGAAAAGTTCGAGTATTGTCTGATGATGGAATTTCGTTTCTTCAAAATGAAGCTTGTTTTCATCAGGTTCGAGTGACGGGATTTTATCGACGAAAGTGTTTATGGTTCTGTCGTTATAAAGTACGTTGTTTGATATTTTGGCGTTGAGTATTAATCCGTTAAGAGAAGTGCATCGGCTTAACGCCACATAAACCTGACCGTGAGCGAAGGCCATTTCAGCATTGAGAACCACCTTGTCAAAGGTGAGTCCTTGACTTTTGTGAATCGTGATAGCCCAAGCTGTTTTAAGAGGTATTTGAGTGAAGCTGCCTATTTCTTTTTCTTCAATCTCATTGGTTTCTTCATTGATATTATATTCGAAATTCTGCCATTTCACAGGTGTCACGCTGATGATGTCGTCGTCGCATTTTACTTTGATGCCTTCGTCTTTGTCGTAATCTATTATTTTTCCTATTTTGCCATTGTAATAAAGCTTTTCGGAAGAAGGGTCGTTTTTTACGAACATAACCTGAGCCCCGACTTTAAGTTCGAGTGTTTCTTTTGTCGGATAGGCGTTTTCTGGAAAAATTCCGCTAACTTCAGCTTTAAATGTTAACGTCTTGGATTTGATAGAGTTAAGTTTTTCGTCATTTATTTCATCAGCCTGATGGTTGTGGGTTGTCAGTGTGATGTAACCATCGTTGTCGTCAGGTTTGAAATCAGGTATATAACGAGAGTTGAGTATTTTTAGATTATTACTGTCTAATCTGTTGTTTCTCACTTGATTGAGAATATCGATGAAATCAGTGTCGTTTTGTCTGTAAATATGGTCGAGTTCGACGCAGATATAAGGCGTATTTTGTAATACTATGCTGTCGAAGAAATACACGGATTTATAATAATCTTTAATCAGTTCCCATTCGTTTTGTCGAGCTACTGGTGCGAGCTGCTGAATGTCGCCTATCATGAGGAGCTGCACTCCGCCGAAAGCCTTGTTGTTGCGTCGAGCTCTTCTCAGCACCGTGTCGATGGCGTCGAGGAGGTCGGCGCGTACCATGCTTATTTCGTCGATGACGAGCAGGTCGAGGCTACGCATGATTTTAAGCTTGGTTTTGTTTAGCTTCACGCTCGCCAAAGGTGATAATGTCTGTTGTCCGTTGTCGTTCGTTAGTTGTCCGTCAGGGACGATAGGACCGAAAGGAAGTTGGAAAAATGAGTGAATCGTCACACCGCCAGCGTTGATGGCAGCCACTCCCGTAGGAGCTACAATGACCATTCTCTTGTAGCTGTTGGCAGCTAAATTTCTTAAAAAGGTGGTCTTGCCAGTACCAGCTTTTCCTGTGAGAAAGATATGAACATCAGTGTTTTGCACAAACCTATTCAACATCTCAATCTT
>JAZQVL010000119.1:0-19849 GCA_045631805.1 Bacteroidales bacterium
TCTGTTTAATAAATACATCATTTCTTCGTATTCCATTCCGCCAGGAACCGGTGTTCCGGTATTAGGACAAAGTTTAGGGTCGAGGCCGTCGATGTCGATGGAAATATATACTTTATTAGGAAGTTGAGCGATGATGTCGTCGCATATAGACTTCCAAGTAGCGCCTTCGTACATCTTTCTGCGGTTGTCGCGGTCGTAGAACACCACCATTCTTCCTTCAGAGTTATTGATGATTTCCTTTTCTTGGTCGCAGTAGTCGCGGATTGCAACTTGAACGAGTTTCTCGATGTTGTCGTATTTCATTGTGTTATAGAAGATGGAGGCGTGAGAATATTTGAAGCCTTCAAATTCTATTCTGAGGTCGCTGTGAGCATCGACGTGAATGATACCGTATTCTTCACCGAGTTCGTTGAAATAAGTGTGATAAGGGAGAGGAATGCTGTGGTCGCCGCCGAGGAGTCCAACTTTCTTGCCTTGTGACTTCCAATAAGCGATTCTGTCTTTGAGCCAAGCGAACATTCTGTCGAAGCCTTTTTCTATCGCTACATATTTGTCTTCGTAAGCCTCTGGGTTTTCGTCAACGTCGCCGCTTTCTATGCCGTCGATGATGTCTTCGCTGAGAGGAACGAGTTCATCGTGGAGCTCGCGTAATTCTTGAGGAAATTCGTCCATCCAGATGCCGCATTTCCATACTTCAGGATAATCGTGGTGATGGAGGTCAACTTGCATTGAACCGTCGAAGACAGCTTGAGGACCGTTGACAGTGCCTCTGTTATAACTTGTTGTAAGCTCCCATTCAACAGGGATGATTATGATTTCAGCTTCTTCTGCTGTGCATGGCAAACCGTAGATACCTGAACCAAGAGCAGCTGCTGCATTAGGGTCAAACATTTTTTCTTCCATGATTTTATTATTTTCTGCAAAGATATAAAAAAGTCTATAAGACTACAAGACTACAAGGCAACAAGTTTTTTTTAGAGGGTTTAGAGGGAGTAGAGGGAGTAGAGGTTTAGAGGGATTAGAGGGACTTGAGTGGCTGAGTTGAGAATCTCAGTAATTTTTCAGATTCTGAGGTTCTGAGTTTTATAAAAAATAGGTAAACGTATTTACTTTTTTCGTATATTTGTAGCGATGAACTAAATTATTAACTAATAACTTTGAAGATGAACTTTACATCAGTAAACAAGATTTTTGAAAAATCTTTCAAAGAAAATTGGGACAGACCGGCTATATCAAATTATCAAGGTGTGACTTTGCATTACAGAGATTTGGCGAGAAGAATTGCTAAGCTTCACATTATGTTTGAAGAATGCGGTCTCGAAAAAGGCGATAAAGTGGCGATATGTTCAAGAAATCAGGCTAACTGGGTTGTTTCTTTCCTCGCAGCTTTGACTTACGGTGCAGTCCCGGTGCCTCTCATGCACGAATTTAAACCAAGTAACATCAATCATCTCGTAAATCATTCGGAAGCTAAGATTCTCTTCGTTGATGAAGTTATTTGGGAAGGTCTCTCTGAAATTGATATGTCGGACCTCCAAGCTGTTATTCAGGTTAATACCTTCAAACTTCTCTATGCAGCAAACGAAAAGATTTCTGAGAGCCGCGAGCATCTCAACGAACTCTTCGGAAAGCATTATCCGATGGAATTCACTCCGGATTCTTTGAATTATTATGAAGACTCAGCTGACGAACTCGCTATCATCAACTATACTTCTGGAACATCGGGTTTCTCAAAAGGCGTTATGATTCCTTATCGCGCCATCTGTTCCAACATAGAATTCGCTGTTAAGGTGCTTCCTATCCTCAATAATACTTCTCGTATCGTCTCCATGTTGCCTTGCGCTCACATGTACGGACTTATGTTCGAAGTGTTGTACGAATTGACAAGAGGTTGTCATGTGTTCTTCCTCTCACGTCTCCCAAGTCCTAAGATTATCATGCAGGCACTTTCAGAGGTGAAGCCAACTTTGGTCATCGCTGTGCCTCTTATCATAGAAAAGATTTATAAGAGCAAGGTGAAACCAGTCATCGAGACTTCTGGAATCAAATTCGCATTGAAACTTCCAATCCTCGAACAGGTCATCATGAATAAGATTAAGACTGAACTTATCAATGCTTTCGGCGGAGAGTTTTACGAAGTTATCATCGGTGGTGCTGCTTTCAACAAAGAGGTTGAGGCTTTCTTCAAGAAGATGGATTTCCCATTCACAGTGGGTTACGGCATGACAGAATGCGCTCCTATCATCACCTACGATGATTATAAGACAGCGAAGTTGTATTCTTGCGGTAAGATAGTCCCTAATATGGAAATGAAGATTGACTCACCTGATCCAGAGAATATCCCAGGCGAGCTTCTCGTTAAAGGTGCTAACGTGTTCTTGGGTTATTACAAGAACGAAGACGCTACGAGAGAAGTCCTCGACGCTGACGGCTGGTTGCATACTGGCGATATGGGCGTTATCGATGCTGACGGTTATCTCTTCCTCAGAGGTCGTTCTAAGTGTATGATTCTCGGCCCTTCAGGTCAGAATATATATCCGGAAGAAGTGGAAGCTGTCCTCGACACTCGTCCTTACGTCCTCGAATCATTGGTTATCGAAGATAATGGCGGCCTGACTGCTCTCATCTATCCAGACTTCGACACTGCAGCTAAAGAAGGTATGGACCAGGCTACATTTATCAAATATATTGAAGATACATTGCCAGAAGTAAATAAGGAATTGCCTAACTACGCTAAACTTAAGAAGATAGAGGTAATGTCTGAAGCCTTCGAAAGAACACCTAAGAAGAGCATCAAGAGATATTTATATCAGAGAAATAATTAAGACTATAAGACAACAAGACTACAAGCAAGGGGCAGCAAAATTCAAAAAATTGCTGCCCCCTCTTTTTGTCTTCTAAAAAAATCATGAAACCTCATGAAATTGTTTTTTTCGGTAAAAACTACATCACAGCATCACAAAAATAACTTGTAGTCTTGTGGTCTTGTAGTCTTGTAGTCTTTATTCCCTTATAATAACCTTCTCGTAATGAGAACTTTCTTGTGTCTCGACTATGATAATGTAGATACCAGAATTACATTTTTGATTTATGTTTATTTGGCAAGAACTGTGGCCTGTCTGATTGACGGAAACATTGACCTTTCTTCCAAGCATGTCAATCATCTTCACTTCTTTTATTTCAGAATCAGCTTTGATGGAGATTGTTTCGCTGTTTGAGAAAATTGTTGGACTTATCGTAAGTGCTTTGTCATCAAAAATATCATTTGTTGATAATGTACATTCAGGCAAACATTCTAAAAAATAAGGCGATAAATACACATGTTCACCGTCTTTATATTGACATGTTAATACGTTATTATTTTCACCATAACTTATTTCAGGCATTGTTGGCGGAAATATGCCTTCTGTAAAAGTATATACTACAAGTTCTTCATCAAATGAATATACGAAATCTATTATCTTCTTGCCATTTTCTATTTTTATATCATTAACAATGATGTCTTCATAATATTCCTCATCCCACATGGGATTATAAAACACAGGTGTTGTAAATGAATCGCCAATTTCTAAAGACATATCACATATCAATAGTTCATTATCAATTTCTTCATTTTTCATGTATAAATACAATCTTCCTTTTTGAATATCTTCTCTGAAATAAATGGTGTCGGTGGAATTATAATGCTCAACCCAATAAGGTGCTACAGAATTTAGTTCCTTTGGTTCAACGAAAAAGTATTTTGTGTCATTTATTTTTATAGTGTCTTTACTATATATTGTAAATGTATAATTCCAATCACCATCTGTGATAAAATGATAAAGATTTATTCTCGTCGAGTCGTTACCGAAGAAAGATTGATAAATGTATGTGGAATCATTCTGTGCCTTCAATGAACCGCTGATTATCATCAGCAGTATTAAGAGGACTTGCTTTGTAAAATTGTTGTTTCTCATATTTTTAATTTTTAAGTCATACAAAGTTTATAATTTAATTCCAAAATTCCAATTTTTTTTAAATGTTTTTTTATAAAAAATCGGGGGGGGTAAGTTGTTGATAATTAAATTGTTATGTTGTTTGTTTTTGCGTTTTGTGATAAAAAAAGGTGTCGGATGATAATCCAGCACCTTTGAATCTTCTATGATATTACGACAAATCTCTTACATTTTAACGACTTTGCGTACTACACTGCCGTTATCTGTTTCAATGTTGATGAAATATACTCCGGCCTTGAGACCGCTGATGACGTAATTATTAACGTTTACATCGGTGTCCATTATCATTGCGCCCATGATGTTGTAAACTGATATTCTTGTCATGTTGTTGCAGATGACGGAGAAATTGTCATTCGATGGGTTAGGGTAAACGCTCGCATTGATAGAGACGTTTTCCGTTAAGACTTCGCCACTGATATGGTCGATGTTGATATAAGAAGAATAACCTGTACATTCGTTGTAAATAGGACGAACGCTGTATTCGTAGTTGAAAGTTCCGATGGCAGTTTCGTCGGTGAATTTGAGTTCTTCAGTAGTGCCCAAGAATCTTGTGTCGCGGTAAATCTCGTAGTAGAGAGCGTTTTCAGATTCAGGAGCGTCCCATTTGATGATTACAGGATATTCTGATTCAATTTCCAGATTCTTGACGCCTTCGCACATTTCGTAGCTGTAGTTTTGGAATGTACAGTCGTTGTTCCATGAATATAAGAAGCCTGGGGTTAAAGTTCCTGGGCTGCTGAATATTACAGAACCGTTATAGCTCTTGACTTCGAAGCTGCATTCGGAATCCCATGAGCCTTTGCTCCATTCAAGTGTTACCTCTACGCCGTTGCAGATTTCTTTGGTATATGTAGCTTCATAGCCGTTTTCAACTGTGAAAGAGTCGTCGTCAGAACCGTCGCTGTATTTCACTACCAAAGCAGCTCCGTCCCATCCATCGCCATATCTGTCTTTAAGTTCGAAAATGATTTCGCATTTGTTTGAGTAATTGAATGATAATGTTTCTGTTCCTAAATCGTTTTCAAATGTTGTTTCAAAAGGTACGCTGAAAGAATCACCGATGTTATCTGCGACAGTGATGTTAAAGAATGCGATTTCTGAAGCCTTTGGCCCGATAGGATTTATGGTTATATCGTTGGTGTTGATGGTGATATTGTTGTTTATACATGTCAATGAACATGTTGAGCTGTTGTAGATTTCATTGCCGATGTTGTTGATTACTATGCCTAAGTCGGCTGTCTCGCCAGCGTCGAGGACGCCATCGCCATTATCGTCGTTTTGGATTATTACTGTAGCGAAATTCAGTGCTTTTTCTTGTACTTTGACAGGTATTCTTGCGAAAGAGACTACTTCTTCATTTTCGTTATAGAAATAAACGTCGAGGCCTAATATTGTCTTATGGTCGGCTGTCTCTTCAACGTAGAATTTAAATCCTTCTGTTATGGATATAGTTTCGTTTGCGCTGATGCTGTTGACTTGTGCGATAGAATCGTCTATTCTCACTAATGCGCTGCTAGTTCTCAAGACGGCTTTGATGTTGTCGTATGATTCGTCTGAGTCGTTTTTGATGGTCACTTCTAAACCGACTTGTTCGTTTGCGTTCAAGTTGCCGTTGTTGTTGCCGTTTTCTTTATCATTGATGACATGGCTTGCGTATTTCAGGTTGCCGCATTCTATTGCGTTTATTGCAGCCAAAGCGTCGATACGTCCGGAGCCGGTGTAGTTGTTTTTGTTAGGTGATATTTTGTGAGCTGTTGTCTCTAAGATTCTGCTGATGTCGGCTGGTGTCAATTCTGGATTTTTATCCAGCATAAGAGCTATCACGCCTGCGACGCATGGTGTTGCCATTGATGTGCCGCTCATTTTTGTGAATCCGTTTGTTGTAGTATAGTCGAGAGATACGATGTCAACGCCAGGAGCGCATACGTCAGGACGGATAAGTCCGATGCCTGGTTGATATAAATAGTCTCCGAATTCTGTTGATTTCCAAGTGACAGGGCCGTGTGATGAGAAATAAGCTGTAGCGTCTTCGTAATCAACAGCGCCTATAGCCACTACGCATGAGAGTTCTCCGGAATTGCCGGCTTGGTCAGGGTGAATCCATGGTGGAGGACAGCTGCCAGGAACTCTGACGTTGTCAGGTATAGGATAGAATAATTCATTATTACCTTCGTTGCCGACAGCAACAGCCGCCACGACGCCGAGTTCCAATGCAGTCACGCTGGTACGACGAAGCATTGTTCTGTCTGCTATTGATGAAGATGGAATCCCTAACGACATGCTCAATACGTCGGCATGATGTTCGATAGCCCATTCCATACCTTTATTAATATCGAATGCGCCGCCCATGCCTTCGTTGCTGACGCACTTGATACACATCAGGGTAGCGTCTGGCGCCATGCCTGTTTTTGTGCCGGAAGTGCCGTCGCCACATATAGTGCCAGCGCAGTGTGTGCCGTGTCCGAACTCGTCCATAGGGTCGTTGTCATTGCTGTATGTGTCGTAACCATGATGCGGAAATTGTGAACCGCCGTCCCATAAGTGGTCGGCGAGGTCAACGTGGTTGTAGTTGACGCCTGAGTCGATGATGGCAACTAATACGCCGTTGCCGGTGACTCCCATCTCCCATACCTCATCGGCGTTTACCTTGGTGATGTTTTCGGTCATCTTGTCTTCTGGAGATGCTTTGGATGACTTCTCGTCCCAAAGAAGCATCTTCTCTTCATTATAGCCAATCATAAGTACGTCAGGATGTTCCGCCAAAAGATAAATGACGTCGCTTGTGGTTGTGCAGTTGATTGAATTTGCAGTCCAGCTGCTTCTGATGTCGGTCGCTTTGCTGTTTCTTTCTTCTGCTTTTAAGATTGATAAAATTTCGGCTTGTTCTTTCTCGGCGAAGAGTTTCAATTCATCGATGAGCATGTCGCGTCTGACTTTCTTATCGGTGATGCCTTCAACTCTCTTGCTCGCATTTTCAAGATTCATTTGTGACTTTAAAATGATATTGACACTTATCATTTCATTAGTCTTTTGGTTTATTACGTTTTGCAATTCATTGTCAATGACTTGTGCGAAACTTAAACCACTGAATGATAGAATAACTAATAATGTGAATAATAGTTTTTTCATAAATAGTCTTTTAAATGTTATCTGATTTGTTTTATAACGCAAATTTATAATAATATTAAAAAGATGATTATGAAAATTTTAATTTTTTTATAAATAAATTCAGGGACGATATTAATAAATGTTAACATAAGATTTATAGTTTTATTAACATCGTGTTAAAAAATGTTAAAAATAGAAAATAATGCTTAGAAATACTTGACAAAAGGATGTGTGATTTCTTATCTTTGTTTTTGAATTGTGAAGTGTAATTTTGTATAATTTATAAAGTAATATTTGGGTAAAATTATATCTTTGCAGACGTAAATCAAAATTAGTGAAATCTTAATTTAATGTAGTATGCCTGAAATAAGCAGATTTTATGGAATTATTATCTATATGTATATAGATGATCATAATCCGCCAGATTTTTACGTTTGGTATAATGGATATGAAGCGGTGGTGACAATAGAAGAAGGAATAATAATTGGGTCTTTGCCGAGACGTGAATTGAAATTAGTTTATGAATGGCTTGATATTCATAAAGAAGAATTGTTGGAAAATTGGAAGTTGCTTTCAAGATATGAACTTGCAAATAAAATAGAACCGTTAAAATAAGTATGGACGATATCATCTTAAAAATAGTAAAAGCAGAGTATGTGGAAGATTATGTGTTAAGATTGACCTTTAATAATGATGAAGTCAGATTGATGGATTTTGCTCCATTGATGGGAAAAGGTATTTGTCAAAAATTGCATGATTTGGATTATTTTAAATCTTTTACTTTGGATCCTTTTACGGTCGATTGGAATAATGAAATAGCTTTTGCTCCAAAATTTCTATATGAAAGAAGTGCTTTAATTAGCTGATATGAACTACAATACACAAGAATCTCATCCTTTGCAGCCGTTTCTTCCGGAAAACGCCAAGATTCTTATGCTCGGTAGTTTTCCTCCGAAGAAAGAGAAATGGTCTATGGAATTCTTTTATCCTAACTGGATAAATGATATGTGGAGAATATGGGGACTTATATTTTACAACGACAAACATTATTTTGAGGTAAACGGAGAGAGGCGTTTTGATAAAGACAAGATTGTAGATTTCTGTAAAGAAAAAGGTTTTGCTTTGTATGATACAGCGTCGGAAGTTGTTCGTCTGAAAGACAATGCTTCTGACAAATTCCTTGAAGTCGTGAAGCATACTGATGTCAAAGCGTTGTTGGAATCACTGCCTGAATGCGAAAATATTGTGACAACCGGACAGAAGGCGACGGATATTATTATCGATATTTTTCAGTGTGACGAACCTAAAGTGGGAGAGAGGTCGGTGATAATTTATAACGGAAGAAATATTAATTTCTGGAGAATGCCATCATCGTCGAGAGCTTATCCGATGAAAGTAGAAGAAAAAGCGGCATTTTATAGAAAGATTTCCTCGTATTGCGAGTATAACGCGTATGATTCGTTGTAAAAAATACGTGCAGATACGTGAGATACGTGGAGATTTAACTATCTTTGCATTAAGTAAAATTAAAATATGCCTCAACTGATTCCTATATTGACAATCAATGGTTCTGACGGCGCTGGCGTGGTCGGTGTTCAAGCTGATATTAGGACGATATCGGCTCTTGGCGGTTATGCGTTGGCAGCGATAACATCAGTGACGACCCAGAATGAAAACGGCGAGACTTCTATCAACGACTTGTCTTCAGAAATGATAATAGGGCAGGTGAGAGCTATTGTGAAGGAGTCGCATCCAAAAGTTGTTAAAATAGGTCTCATTCGCGATGTGTCAACGATAAAGATGTTGAGGAATGAAATCGTTGCTTCGCAAAGTATTGTGCTTGTTCCTGGTATCTTTTCTTCTGAAGGAAAACAACTTGTTTCTGATGAAGTTATTTCAGCGATTAAAAAGCATCTTCTTCCAATATCGACGCTGCTGATATTACGTAGTAATGAAGCGGAGAAAATGCTCGGCGTAAAAATCAATACCGACGATGATATGATTGCAGCTGCGCACACATTTATTAATATGGGTGTAGAATCTGTGTTGCTGCGTGCTTCTAAACATAATGACGGTTTGCTTACGGCCTTGCTTTATGAAAATGGAAATCCGCATTTCTTTACTTCGCATAATACCGAAGGCTGGCAGAAACATGGAGTCGGGGGAGCTCTTTCTTCAGCGATAGCTACTCGTCTCGCATTCGGCGACGATGTCATGACAGCAATAGACAAAGCTCATGATTATATGCATAAGCAAGTCGTTTATGCTGTGTCAGAAAAAATACAACATTCAAGAAAGACTGTGGTTTACAATAAGTTTATGTCACTTGTGAGCGAGAATTATCATAAATCTCATGACGTGTCTTTTTACGCTGATAAATTATGTGTGTCAACGCGTTATTTGTCTCAAGTGACTAATGATATAGTCGGAGTTGCTCCAAAGCAACTTATTTCTGATTATATAATAAAAGAAGCTAAAATACTTTTAGAATCGACGAATTACAGCGTTCAAGAAATCTCAGATAAACTTGGTTTTTCGTCACAATCCGCATTTTCTTCTTTCTTTTTTAAAAACGAAAAAGAAACACCTTCTGCTTATAGATTGAAATGATTTTATAAATATCAGAATAATATTTTAAAAAATCAGAATATATTTTTTCTTTGCATTTTGATATTATTTTTCTTTGCATCGTTTTTAAAATTAAGTCAAAATGAAAGAAAATAAAGAAGTAAATCGTAACCTTGCAGAATTATTAAAAGGTGGTGTTATAATGGATGTTACAAATCCAGAGCAGGCTCGTATTGCAGAAGCTGCTGGTGCAATGGCAGTTATGGCGTTGGAAAGAGTTCCTGCTGATATTAGAATGGCAGGTGGTGTGTCACGTATGAGTGACCCAAAAATGATACAGGAAATACAAAATTCAGTAAATATTCCAGTTATGGCAAAATGCCGTATCGGTCATTTTGTAGAAGCACAGATACTTGAAGCTATAGGTATAGATTATATTGATGAGAGCGAAGTGCTTTCTCCAGCAGATGATGTATATCACGTAGATAAACGTCAGTTTAATGCGCCTTTCGTTTGTGGAGCGAGAGATTTGGGAGAAGCATTGCGTCGTATCTCAGAAGGTGCAATGATGATTAGAACCAAAGGCGAAGCTGGTACCGGTGACATTGTTCAGGCTGTTCGTCACATGCGTATGATGCAGAGTGAGATAAGAAGAGTTGTATCTCTTAATGTTGATGAGTTGTACGAAGCAGCTAAAGAAATGAGAGTTCCTTATGAATTGCTTCAATATGTTCACGACAATGGCAAGCTTCCTGTTCCTAACTTCGCTGCTGGTGGTGTCGCTACTCCAGCAGATGCAGCCTTGATGATGCAACTTGGAGCAGAGGGCGTATTCGTTGGAAGCGGTATCTTCAAGAGCGGTGATCCAATGAAAAGGGCTAAGGCTATAGTCAATGCCGTTGCTAACTATAAAAATCCAAAGATCTTGGCAGAATTGAGCGAAGACCTCGGCGAAGCGATGGTTGGAATCAATGAAAATGAAATTAAGATTTTGATGGCAGAACGCGGAAAATAATCCTCAAATACCATAACAACATCCACGAAATTGCACCAAACTGCACGAAAGATATTTGTGAATAGTTCGTGAGATTTCGTGGATGTTTTAGTTTGATGTCCACGAAAAAAACGCTAAACCATCACGAAAAAATATGTTCGTGTAATATTGGTGCGATTTCGTGGATGTTTTTATTTGATGTCCACGAAAAAACACTAAACCATCACGAAAAAATGTGTTCGTGTAATATTGGTGCAGTTTCGTGGATGTTTTAGTTTGATGTCCACGAAAAACGCTAAACCATCACGAAAAATGTGTTCGTGAAATATTGGTGCAGTTTCGTGGATGTTTTATATCTGAAAAATACGATAAGATACGCGTGATACGTGGATATTATTCGGTGGATATTAAAACAAAAAAAGCACTTCGTTTGAAGTGCTTCTTTCGTGGGGGAGGGTGGACTCGAACCACCGAACTCATCCGAGGACAGATTTACAGTCTGTTGCAATTGCCACTATGCGACTCCCCCAATCTGTCATTAAGAACTTGCCTTAAAAAGACGATGCAAAGATACGATTATTTTTATTACTTCCAACAAAAAAATAAACTTTTTTTAAAAATTTTTTATCGTCTGATTATCAATATATAAAACTACCTTTTGTAACAGATAAAGCCTCAAAAAATCCTACTGCTGTGCCTCCTGGGTATATGTTTGTGGCGACATTATACGGCATTCCCATCATAGGATTGGATCCAAAACTGCTCATAATGTCGGTTTTGTATGTGATATATTCTGGTGTTACGCTATAAATACATAAGGTTACAGAGTCTCCTTCTTGTGTTAATGGAGGTGAATACATATCATAAACAAAAATGCTGTCGTTTTCATGATATATCTGCGTCGTTTTGAAAGTGTGGACGCTCTGTTCACCGATCATGCTCACCATTTCCGGACCATTGAAATACATTCCAGATAAATGTTTTGGTGAGAGTGTGTTACAATCCAAAAAAGAATCGAACATTACTTTTTTATTAACAATAATGTTTATCAAGTAATTAGTCTCGGAATCATCAACAGATTGGAAATATGGATAAAGATTCGTTGAGAAGTTTTCTACATTTTGCATGAAATTATTGGCGAAAGGGTTTTCAACATCTTTAACTATCATGGAGTCAATTTGGCTGATATTCTCTTTCATGGTCGATTGCGAATAATAATTGTGTAATCCGTCTTCATCAATGATATTTACTGAAAGATAATATGTACGGCCAGGGATACCTGCCACAGAATCAATGGTTTCGTAATATCCTTTTCTTTTTGTCTCTTCAAAGTATATTGTGTCAACGCCATCGTGGATAAATACTTCTGCGCCAGAAATCATTTCGGCATCTTCTTCCGAATAGAAGTCGGTTGTTTTGCTGATTACAATCTGATGTTTCTTGTATTCGTTTGTAAAATAACCGTTTATCCCGACAAGATGTTTCCCGTTTTGAGTATCGATTTTAAAATATTCAACACATGATGTCATCATAAATGATGTGACTAATATTAATAAGGTAAGATATTTTTTCATGGCATTTAGAATTTGAAGTTATATGATACTGATGGGATGAATGAGAAAAGTGCTACGCTTTGAGTGCTTATTGTATTACCTTCTGGCACAAATAATACTGCCCAGACGTTTTTACGTCCGTATGCGTTGTAAACGGAGAAGTTCCATTCGCCTTGCCAGTTTTTCTTTTCCTTGCATTTTATCGTTGCAGATAAGTCAAGCCTGTGATAATCAGGGTAACGACTGTTGTTTCTTCCATCGTAAATGGCATATGTTACGTGATCTACAGTATATTTTCCGCAAGGATAAGTGACAGGTTGTCCTGTTGTATAAACCCATGTCGCTGATACATCAAGACGTTTGTTGAAAGCATAATTGAGAACGATGCTGATGTTGTGAGGCTTGTCGTAAGGCGACACATATTCTCTGTCGAAGTTGATTCCCGGTGTCTTTCTCATTGATTTGCTATAAGTATATGAAATCCAACCAGAAAGGTCGCCGAAGTTTTTCCTTGCTAAGAACTCGATGCCGTAAGCGTATCCTGTTCCTTTTCTTACTTCTCCGTCAATATATAAATTGCCGATGAATGAAGCGTTGTCGGCGAAGTCGATGACATTGTGCATTTTCTTGTAATAAACTTCTACGGAAGTCTCAATTTCATCATTCATAAAATTGCGGAAATAACCTAAAGCAAACTGATCGCATTTCTGAGGCTCGATGTTCGGACTTGAAGGAAACCATAAATCAAAAGGAATGCCGCCTGTCGCATTAGTTGCAATCTGCGCATATTGGACGGTTCTCAGATATGAGGCTTTTATTGATGAAAACTCGTTGATTTGATAAATAGCGCCAAGGCGTGGCTCAAGGTTTATTTCTGTGTTGAAAATTTCTCCAGGACCGTAATCTATTTGGTCGTAGCATTCGTAATTGTCGTCAAAGAGGAAGAACGTTTCCTTGCCAATATTTTGGAACATGGAAAGACGTAATCCGTATCTTATTGAAAACAAAGGTCCTAACTTATGGTCGTTGGTGTAATAAAGAGCGTATTCGAGAGCTTTTCTAACCACTTCGCTTGCTGGGTCAACGCCAAGAAAATCGGCAATAGCGCCTGTCTCATCCTTTAGTTTTCCTTGTCCGTATTGATGGAATGTCGCCGCTGCACCGAAACGTGATGTGATATTGTCATTCATCAAAAAAGTGAAGTCATATTTTGCGGAAATGTCTTCGATGCCAGCGATGATGTTAAATTCGTATGGGTCCATCTCGATGCCGATGTCGTATCTGTATTTCGTGTAAAACAAAGAAAGGTTGGAAGTCAGCTTGTCGTTGAAAATATGATTCCAGCGTGTTGTGACGTTTTTGTTGCCGTATTTCATTGTCACTAAATCCATTACGCCTAATACGTCGTCGCCGAGATAAGTGGAGATGAAAACTCTGTTGTTATCGTTTATAGTGTGCATTATCTTGGCGTTGAAGTCGTAGAAATGCAATGAGTTGCCTCTTAAACTTTTAATTAAGTTACAAGCTAAAACGCCTCCGTATGTTATGCGTCCGCCGATAAGGAATGCGCTTCTGCCATTGTTGAACGGCGAGCTTAAAGTGAGACGGCTTGTCAGAGCGCCGATGCCTCCTTGCATGTTGAATTTGTGAGGAATTTCGTCTAATGTCTTGATGTCCAATACTGAAGAAAGACGGCTGTCGTAAATCGCGGGTATGTCGCCTTTGTATAATGTGGCATCTTTTATAACGTCGTTGTTGAAGATGGAGAAGAAACCCAAGAAGTGAGAAGCATTATAAATAGGTACATCGTCCAACAAGATAAGATTTTGGTCTGGAGTTCCGCCACGAACGCTGAATCCCGATGAGCCTTCTGCGGCTGCATGTACGCCGGGCATAAGCTGTATCGTCTTGATGACATCGACTTCTCCCATTAAAGACGGAATCTTCTTAATTCTTTCAATGTCAATTTTTTGTACGCTCATTGCCATCTCTCGTACGTTGGCGTCTTTCCTTGTGCTTGAGACTACTACCTCATCGAGCATTTTGTTGTCGGCTTTGAGATTTACATCTAAAACCTTTATAGAATTATTGATATTGAGATGTTTGGTTTCGCTTACATAACCTATGAATGAGAAAGTTACGTCATAAGAACCTTCTGGTAGGTTTAATTCGTAATGTCCGTTTTTATCAGTTGATGTCCCTTTTTTCAAAGACTCCACAAAAACCGTGACTCCTGATATTGCCTCTTTGTTGCCAGCATCTTTAACTGTGCCTTTAAGATTCTGTCCTATAATGAGTTCTGACGTTAAAGACAGTAATATGAATAATAAAAACTTAAACTTCATGGTTGAAAATATTATTTTACAAAGATAAGTTTCTTTAATAAAAGAAACACTCTTTTTTATGAATTATTTTCAATATTTTTTAATGAAAAATCGTGAATTTTTTACAAATAAATTCCCATATTTGCATAAATAAAATTAATTAGTTATGATTTACGATTTTGATAAAGTTATAGATAGAACAGGCACAGAATGTGTTAAATACGATTTGAGGGAAACGGTTTTCGGTAAGGCTGATGTCATTCCGATGTGGGTTGCAGATATGGATTTCCCTACTGCCGATTTCATCCGTGAGGCAATCATTGAAAGAGCCAAGGGCGATGTCTATGGTTACACATTCCGAGAAGACGCTTACTTTCAATCAATTGTGAACTGGATTCAACGGCATCATCAGTGGGAGACGAAAAAAGAATGGATGTCGTTTACTCCTGGAATCGTCAATGCTTTTAATCTGGCGGTTATGGGACTTACTAAAGAAGGCGATGAGATAATTATTCAGCCTCCTGTCTATCATCCATTTTTCTTTGCAGTAAATAATCACAACCGTAAGTTGGTTGAAAATACACTTATCGACACAGAAGATGGTTATGTGATGGATTTTGATTTATTAGAACAGCAGGCAAAGACTGCCAAGATGCTGATTTTAAGTAATCCTCATAATCCTGTAGGAAGAGTGTGGAAAAAAGAAGAGCTGATGAGGTTGGGGGAGATATGTATAAAAAATAACGTCCTTGTTTTTTCTGACGAGATTCATTGTGATTTGGTTATGCCAGGATTTAAACATGTTCCATTCGCTTCATTGTCGGAAGATTTTGCACAAAATAGCATTACAGCTCATGCAGCGAGCAAGACTTTTAATTTAGCGGGTCTTGCAACTTCTACGGTCATAATTCCAAATGAAGAATTGAGAAATAAATATGTCAACTTCGTTCATTCTACAGAGGCCGATATGGGCAATGTTTTCGGTAAAATTGCAACTAAAGCTGCTATGGAAAAAGGTGACGAATGGCATTCGCAACTCATTAATTATATAAAAGGTAACATTGATTTCGCTTACGATTTCATCAAGAGAGAAATGCCAAAAGTAAGAATTCATAAAGCTGAAGCGACATATATGATATGGTTGAATTTCAAGGATTATGGCATAAGTGACGCTGAATTGAACCGTAAGATGATTCATGAAGCGGGACTTGGACTTAATGTCGGAAATATCTTCGGAAAAGAAGGCGAGTTCTGCATGAGAGTAAATCTGGCATGTCCGCGTTCAATAGTTGAAAAGGCGTTGAATCAGATGAAATTGGTGTTTTAATTTAAAAATGTAATTTATCTTAAAAAAATGGTAAAATTTTTTACTATTTTTGCGACTGAAAAAACGAGTAATTATGAATATTTTAATGACACTATGTAACGCGAACGCAGAGGTTATTACATCGTTCGCTACTCCAGAAGCTTGGGGTTGGTTACTTCAATTTTGCATTATCGCAATCGGTTTATTAGCAGGTAACATTTTAAGAAGAAAAGTTCCATTTTTAAGGAAGTCACTCATACCTTCAGCTTTATTAGGCGGTGCTCTTTTACTTATCTTGAAAGCCATTCCAGGAATGGAAAACATCGTCAACAAACAATCAATGGAGATTATCACATACCACGCACTCGGTCTCGGCTTTGTGGCACTCGCATTGAAAAACAATAAGATAGAATCAAAATCATCGACGATGACCGTCATTGAAACCGGTACACTTACAGCAAGTACATATCTCATTCAAGCGATAGTTGGTCTCGGTGCTACAATACTTTTATTCCACTTCGGAAAAGTTATCTTCTACGCCAGCGGTCTCTTATTACCAATGGGTTACGGTCAAGGTCCAGGACAAGCTCTTAACTTCGGTACTATTTATCATGGACAAGCAAAACTTCAAGGCATAGATTTCGCAGGTGCAGACTTCGGTCTCTCAATAGCAGCGATAGGATTCATCGTAGGTAGCGTTATCGGTGTTATCTACCTCAATATCTTACGCAGAAGAGGCGTTATCTCAGTACAAGAAATGGAAGAACGTCAGACAAATACATTAGCTGACTATCAAAGCGATGACGAGATTCCAGACAGCGAATCAATCGACAAATTCTCAATCCAGATATGTTTGGTATTGTTTGTTTACTTCCTCGTTTATCTCTTCGTCAACTCAATCCAAAAGATGGAACTCGGCGACTTCGGAACAAACACCTTGAAGCCAATGTTATGGGGATTTAACTTCTTGTTCGGCACATTGTTCGGCGTTATAGCAAAGGCTTTGATCAACAAGTTCAAGAAAGTAAAATTGATGAGCCGCGAATATACAAACAACTATCTCCTTAATCGTATCAGCGGATTCTGCTTCGACGTCATGATCGTAGCCGGCACAGCAGCTATCAGCTTCAACGATTTGAGAGAATTTATCTTCCCATTGATATTAGTATGCGTCTTAGGTGCTATTGCAACATTCATCTATTTGAAAGCCGCTGCAAAACACTTATATCCAACATACGTCAACGAAGGCTTCCTCAGCATGTTCGGCATGTTGACAGGTACAGCAAGTAACGGTATGATTTTGTTACGTGAAATAGACCCTAAATTCGAGACACCAGCTGCTAACAACTTGGTGTTACAGACATTCCCAGCTATCGTTTTAGGATTCCCAATCATGCTCATCTTAGGATACGCACCGCAGTCATTCAAAGCAAGTATCATCACTTTGATTGTTGTAACAGTGTTATTCCTCATCATGGCAGGATTCATCTTTAGGAAGAAGATTTTTAAGAGAAAGAAATAACTGTTGGCTTTTGGCTTTTGGCCATTGGCTAAGTCTGCAAATAATAAAGGAACGGTAAAAAATATCGTTCCTTTTTGTTTACTAAAACATCCACGAAATAACAATCCGTTACTAAACATTTCGTGTACGATTCGTGCTAATTCGTGGATGTACAATACGTGAAAATCCGTACGATTCGTGGAGAAAAAAGCATCCACGAAATAACAATCCGTTACTAAACATTTCGTGTGAGATTCGTGCTAATTCGTGGATGTACAATACGTGAAAATCCGTACGATTCGTGGAGATTATTATTCAAATACTGAATAAAACGCTTTTGGAACATCGCTTTCGAACTTCAAGTCTTCGCCTGTGACTGGATGCTTGAAGCATAACTTATAAGCGTGGAGTCCTAAACGATGTATTGGGTCGCTGCCGTCACCATATTTCAAGTCGCCGACTACAGGGCATCCTAAATCTTGGAGGTGAACTCTGATCTGGTTCTTACGGCCTGTCTCTAACTGTAACTCGACGAGAGTGTAGCCATTTCCTGACTTTAATTTCTTATAATGTGTAACAGCGTATTTGCCACCATTGTCTTCCTGACTTGAATGTGTCACATAATGACTGTCGTCTTTCAACCATGAAGCCACTGTGCCTTGTGATTTTGGAAGTTCGCCATGAACCAAAGCGACATATCTTCTGTCGTAGACTCTTTCTTTCCAGTCTTCTTCAAATTTAAGAGCCACTTTCTTGCTCTTGGCGAAGATAATCAAGCCGGAAGTGAATTTGTCGAGACGGTGAACGGTGTGGGCGTTAGCATGCTGATGTGTACTGTCTAAATAATAATTAAGGATGCTCTTGACGCTCTCATCTCTAGGACTTGTGCTGCTTGATAAAATACCAGGTTTCTTGTCAACGACGATGATATCGTTGTCTTCAAAGACGATTTTAATCCAGAAGTTCTTGAATCTGCTTCCTTCTGTAGATCTTTTGATGCTTACGCGCATATTAGGTTTCAGCTGGAAGTCGTGCTGAGATACCACTCTGTCGTTGACATGAACGCTGTCGTTGCTAAGCATTCTCTTTACTTTGCTACGGCTGATGCCGTCCATCGCTTTCATCAAAAATTCCATTAACGGAGCGTCTTCTCTGACGATAAAAACAGTCTCTTGAGACTTCTTTTTGTATTTATTATTATAGTGTCTTGCCATCGTAAAAACTTTTATGCAAAATTATTAAAAAAAAGTAAAACTATTACAAAATTCATTACATTTGCAGAAAAGCTGTGAGTTCAAATCTCGTTGCTCACAGCCCATAGCAATAAAATAATTAACTTAAAAATACAATATATGGAAATCAATCAGTTAAAAGATGTAGCATCACAAGTTAGACGTGATATCATCAGAATGGTACATGCTTGTCAGTCAGGACACCCAGGCGGATCATTGGGAGCAACCGACATCGTAACAGCTCTTTATTTCGACCAAATGCAAATCAATCCTGAGAATTTCAGAATGGACGCAGCAGGAGAGGACGCATTTTTCCTTTCAAACGGTCACATCAGCCCAATGCTTTATAGCATCTTGGCACGCAGAGGATATTTCCCTGTATCTGAATTGGCAACATTCCGTCGTCTTGGCACACGCCTCCAAGGTCACCCAACCACAGCTGAAGGTCTCCCTGGCATCAGAGTAGCCAGCGGTTCATTAGGACAAGGACTTTCTGTAGCTATCGGTCTTGCTGAAGCCAAGAAACTTATGAAAGACGACCATATCGTTTACGTCTTGATGGGCGACGGCGAACAAGAAGAAGGTCAAATCTGGGAAGCTGCAATGTACGCTCCTGCAAAGAAAGTTGACAACATCATCGCTATCGTTGACTATAACAAGAAACAAATCGACGGTTCAACAGACGACGTCATGAACCTCGGCGACCTCAGAGCAAAATACGAATCATTCGGCTGGAAAGTCTGGGAATGCAACGGCAACAATATGGAAGAAGTCGTTGACACATTGACAAAAGCACGCGAAAACGCACACAAAGGTCAGGCACAAATACTCCTCGCACACACAGAAATGGGTATGGGCGTTGACTTCATGATGGGCACACACAAATGGCACGGCGTAGCTCCTAACGACGAGCAAGCTGCTAGCGCATTGTCACAACTCAAAGAGACTTTAGGCGATTATTGATTTATTAAACCTTAAAAACACATTATCATGGATTTCACAGTACAAAATTATAAAGATACAAGATCAGGTTTTGGCGAAGGTCTCTTAGAAGCAGCCAAACGTAATCCAAAAGTCGTTGGTCTCTGTGCCGACTTAATCGGTTCTCTCAAGATGGACGCATTCCAAAAAGAATTCCCAGAAAGATTCTTCCAAATCGGTATCGCAGAAGCTAATATGATCGGCATCGCAGCAGGTTTGAGCATCGGCGGCATGGTTCCTTTCACAGGTACTTTCGCTAACTTCTCAACAGCACGCGTTTACGACCA
>JAZQVL010000120.1:0-15890 GCA_045631805.1 Bacteroidales bacterium
GCGATGTGGCTCACTTCTATAAAGAAAGTAGAGAACTGGATATTTTATCTGGCAGCCGACATAATATTGATTCCGCTTTGCATATACAATGAATTATATATTACAAGCATACAATATGTTGCATATACTGTCTTGGCAATAATGGGTTACATCAGCTGGAACAAGGAGGCCAAAAAAAATGTTTAAGATTGCTATCACCGGTCCTGAGTCAACAGGAAAATCAACGCTTGCGGAAAAGCTGGCGAAACATTTTGACGTCAGTTATATCCCAGAATATTCAAGGACCTATCTCGAAAACTTCGAAGGTCAATATACCGAAAACGATGTCGTTGAAATTGCCAAGAAACAACATGAATTGATATTAAAAGAAGAAGATAAAAATCCAGAACTGCTCATCGCCGACACCGAATTAATTGTCTGCAAGATTTGGATCGAATACGTATTCAAACATCCTAACGATATGATTGAAGAATTGTTAAGACGACAAAACTTCGACTTATATCTTCTCTGCGACATCGACCTGCCTTGGGTTTACGACCCATTAAGAGAAAATCCTAATATCGAAGAACGCAAGGAACTTTTTGAGATTTATAAAAATACACTAATAAAGATGAACGTTCCTTTCGGAATCGTAAGAGGCACCGACGAAGAAAGAGTTAATAATTCTTTAGAAATAATAAAACAATATCGTCATGAATAAAGAAAGAAAACATATAGTCTTTTTGGCACGATGGTATCCGCATCGCTACGACCCTATGTTTGGATTGTTCGTGCAACGTCATGCTGAGGCCGCCGCTTTGTTCAACGATATCACGGTTGTTTATTGTCATGCTTGTGAAAGACTACAAGACTACAAGACTACAAGACTACAAGCTAATAAATTCGAAATCGTAAGGACTAACGAGAATAATGTCGATACGATTCGTGTTTATTATAAGAAACCGAAAAACAAAATCTTATCCTTGATTCGTTTCTATCGTGCCAATATGAAGGCGTTGAAGTTATGCGGAAAACCAGATATGATTCACGTTCATATCTTGACACGATTAGGCATCATCGCATGGATACAAAAGAAACTTCATAAGACACCTTATATTATTACTGAACATTGGTCGAGATATTTGCCTGGTAACGACTTCGGCGGATTCTTGAGAAAAATGTTTACCAAGATTGTCGTGCGTAATGCAGAAACCGTCACTACTGTGACAGAGAATCTTGCCATCGCGATGAAAAACCACGGATTGAAAAACGACAATTACGTCGTGCTTCCTAATGTAGTGAATCTCGACATGTTTCATATCAGCAAAAGGAATAATAATCCATGCAAGATAATTCATATCAGCTGTTTTGAAGACAAATCCAAGAACATCAGCGGACTTTTAGAATCATTAAAAATCATTGAAGAGAAAGGCATCGACTTTCAATGCACGCTCATCGGCGAAGGAATGGATTTGGAACTGATGAAAGAAAAAGCACAGAATCTGCAATTAATTAATAAGGTATCATTCACAGGATTATTGCAAGGACAGGAACTTGCCGACGAACTTTCATCAGGCGACTTCTTAGTCTTATCAAGCAATTATGAAAACATGCCAGTCGTAATACTTGAAGCACTAGCATCAGGATTGCCTGTCGTAAGTACCAATGTCGGCGGCATCAAGGAAATGATTGACGACACCAAAAGTATTTTAGTCGAGCCAAGAAACAAAGAAGCACTTGCTGAAGCAATGATAAAAATGATAGAGACGCATAAAAATTACGATGCAAATTATTTAAGAAACAGCGTCATTGAGAAATACGGATACGAAAGCGTCGGAAGATTTTTGGATTCAATTTACAATTAACAGTTATATTTATATAATAACAAGAGCTGCCGTTAATCAACAGCAGCTCTTTTCCTTTTATCTTTAGCCATTAGTCTTTAGTCAATATTCTTTATCAACTTCACGAATTCCGTATTAGCGAGATGTCCTGGTTTGAATGCCTTGACATGACCGAGAATAGGTTTTCCTAACAATGTCATATCACCGATGAGGTCAAGAAGTTTATGGCGAGCCGGCTCGTTATCAAAACGTAAAGTTGTATTATTAAGAATGCCACCTTCATGAACACCAACAGATTCCATATTGAAAAGCTTTGCTACGCGTTGCAATTCTTCTTCACCTACGAAATTCTCCACAAAAACGATTGCAGTAGAAAGGTCGCCACCTTTAATAAGATTATGTTTGAGAAGCATTTCTAATTCTTGGAAAAACACGAAAGTACGGCAAGGAGCTATCTCCTTCTCAAAGTCAGACATATTTTCAAGAACCGCAGTCTGAGGCTTAATAACCTTCGAGTTATAATCCACGCCAACTTCCATTCTGAAGTCATCAGCAGGCGTAATAGTAATCTCTGCTCCTATCTTCTCGTTGACATAAGTCACTTCCTTATTTATTCTGAGGCATTCACGCTCAGCGTCTTGTTCAACAATACCAGCTGATTTAAGAGACTCTATCATATTTTTTGCGCTGCCATCTTGGATAGGAGGCTCTTCGCAATCTATATCGATAAGAACATTATCCACGCCAGCTCCTCTCACCGAAGCGAGAATATGCTCAACGGTATAAACTCTCGCACCGTTCTGAGCTATGGTCGTTCCACGCGAAGTATCAACAACGTTTTCAACTTTTGCTTCAACTATTGGTTGACCTTCTATATCAACTCTTCTGAATTTTATTCCGTGATTTACCTCAGCCGGATGAAACGTCAGCGTTCCCTTTTGTCCGGTATGAAGTCCTGTGCCGCTAATACTTACGTCTTGCTTTATAGTTTGTTGTTTCATTGTTGTTTTTCGTTTAATTTTCTCTCGAGTTCATCAACACGTTTTACCAACTTCTCGATATTTTTCATATGAACCGACATTCTTAAAAAGTCTTTGACTTTCATTGCAGGAGCGCCCATCAACTCCTCGCCTTCTTTCTTCACGTTGCCAAGCACACCAGCCTGTGCGCCAATCTTGGTTCTATCGGCGATGTTAATATGACCTGCAAAACCAACCTGACCACCTATCACGCAATTAGCTCCAAGCTTGGTAGAACCACTAATGCCTGTCTGAGCTGCAATAGCAGTATTCATTCCAAGTTCAACATTATGAGCCACCTGAATAAGATTATCAAGTTTCACGCCGTCATGAATTCTGGTGGAGCCCATCGTAGCGCAGTCAACACATGTGTTTGCGCCAATCTCAACATTATCACCAAGAACCACATTACCTATTTGAGGAATCTTTTTATATGAGCCATCTTCCTGAGGGGCAAAGCCGAAACCGTCAGCGCCAATGACGCAACCAGCATGCAAGATACATGATTTGCCCACCACAGTCTGAGCGTAAAGTTTCGCGCCAGCGTAAATCACTGTGTCATCGCCAATAACGACATCATCGCCAATATAAGCCTGAGGATAAATCTTCACTCTGTCGCCTATCTTCACTCTGTCGCCGATGAAAGCGAACTCACCGATATAAACGTCATCGCCGTATGAAGCATCTTTAGAAATAAACGACAAAGAAGAAACACCAGTTTTAGATTGAATGAATTGCTGATAAAGACCGAGCAATTGAGCGAAAGCCGCGTATGCGTCAGGCACTCTGATAAGAGTTGCCGACACCTTATCTTGAAGTTCAAAATCGTTATTGATAAGAACTATTGACGACTGTGTTGTATAAAGATATTGGGAATATTTAGGGTTGGCGAGGAAACTCAACATACCAGGAGCGCCCTCTTCTATTTTTGCCACATTATAAACTTTGACTTCTGGATCGCCTTCCACTGTTCCTGAAAGGAAAGTCGCTATTTGTATTGCAGAAAATTCCATATTATTTCTTATAATGAGTTAAATTCTTTCTTAATGTTTACGACAGCTTTTTCCGCCATCGGATTTTCAAATGATGCAAGCTGCTGTGCTATAAGCGCTACATCAGCGTCAGGATTATCGCCAAACACTGCATTCAAATTCTGAAGAACCTCTTCCTTAGCCAGCAATATAAGCTGCCATGTCGTTTCTGACACATAAAGACGTTGTGCAAGATTATGTTCAAACTCATCCTGAACATTTTGCAAAAGCGCAAATTGAAAATCGTTTCTCGAAATGCCAGGATAAAAAACACGTTTCACTAAAACAGGAAACTGAATACGTTCAATATAAAGAATCAGTCGCTCGTAAGCCTGAATTCTTAAAGGCACCGTCAGTTTATATGAGACAACCCTTATGTCATTTCCCTCATTTCCATCCTTTGGAATATATACACTTTCATTGGATTTTGACTTGCCAAAAAACATGAAATAACCTAATATCAACAGGACTATTATACAGCCTACGCTTATTAATGTTCCAATTTCCATAGAGCAATTTTTTGTTGCAAATATAAACAAAAACATTTTATTAATTTTAAAAAAATATGTGTTTCTATTGTAAAAAAATAGTACCTTTGTGACTCGAATTTAAGTAGTTTTTTAATACAAACTTTAATACAAACACAAAATGGGAAACATCATTTTATCACAAAGAGTCAACAACATGGCAGAATCAGCCACATTAAAAATGACTCAATTAAGCCGTGAATTAAAAGCTCAAGGTATCGACGTTATTTCATTAAGCATTGGCGAACCTGACTTCAACACTCCAGTTGCAGCAAAGCAAGCAGGTATCGACGCTATCAACAATAATGACACACACTATCCTCCAGTACCTGGAACACCAGCATTGCGCAAAGCTATCGCTGAAAAATTAAAACGCGACAATGGCCTCGACTATACAGACGCTGACATCATCGTATCTAACGGTGCAAAACAAGCTATCACCAACGTTTTCATGGCTATCGTTGACAAAGATGATGAAGTTATCATCCCTGCTCCTTTCTGGGTATCTTATCCTGAAATGGTTAAATTAGCTGACGGCACTCCTGTTTTCATCAACACAACAGCTGAACAAAACTTCAAAATCACTGCTGAACAATTAGAAGCAGCTATCACTCCTAAAACTAAAGCTTTCATCTTCAGCACACCATGTAACCCAAGCGGTTCTGTATATACAAAAGAAGAATTGGCTTCTTTGGCTGAAGTCTTCAAAAAATACCCTAACATCATCATCTTGTCTGACGAAATCTATGAATTCATCCAATACGAACAAAAACACGAAAGCATGGGTCAATTCACAGAATTGAAAGACAGACTCGTCATCATCAACGGCGTAGCTAAAGGTTATGCTATGACTGGCTGGCGTATCGGCTACATCGCAGCTCCTAAAGCTATCGTTTCTGCATGTAACAAAATCCAAGGACAATACACATCAGGTATCTGTACAATAGCTCAAGCAGCTTCTTTAGAAGCAATGAAAATGTCTCCTGAAAACTCAGAAGAAATCCAAACTATGCTCAAAGCTTTCAGAAACCGCCGCGATATGTTCTTCGAACTTTTAAGCGAAATCCCTGGAATCAAATTAAGCAAACCTGCTGGCGCATTCTATATGTTCCCAGAAATCAAATCATACTTCGGCAAAACTGACGGCGAAACAACAATCAACAACAGCGACGACCTCTGCTTGTACTTATTAGACAAGGCTCACGTTGCTTGCGTTGGCGGCGAAGCTTTCGGTAACGGCGAATGTATCCGCCTCTCTTACGCTACATCAGAAGACAAACTTCGTGAAGCAGCAGCAAGAATCAAAGAAGCATTAAGCAAACTTAAATAAGACTATAAGCTGATAAGTCTATGAGTCTATAAGTTTTTTCAACTTATGGCCTTATAGACTTATTGTCTTATTGACCAATTGACTTATAGACTTATAGACTTAAAAAAATGAAAGATTTATTCGATTCGTTCAACAAACAGAAAATCATGATTATCGGAGACGTCATGCTTGACGTTTACATGAAAGGCAAAGTTGAAAGAATTTCCCCTGAAGCTCCAGTCCCTATCGTTTCTGTCACTGAAACTTTTTCCAGACTGGGAGGCGCCGCAAATGTGGCTCAAAACATCAAAGCTTTAGGAGCCGAACCAATTTTATGTTCCATCATCGGCAACGATGAAAAAGCCAACGACTTGCTTAGACTGATGCATGAACAAAACATGAACTCATCAGGAATAGCAAAAAGCGATGAAAGAATAACAACACGAAAGGTAAGAATCATAAGCAACAACGCTCAAATGCTACGCGTTGACACTGAAGACACTTTCGACCTGACTGAAAAAGAACACAACCTATTGATGACAGAAATAAAAAACATCATCAATAATGAAAATATCGACGGAATAATTCTTCAAGATTACAACAAAGGAGTCTTGACAGAAAATCTCATCAAAGAAGTTGTGACATTAGCCAATGAGAAAAAAATCCCAGTAGGCGTTGACCCAAAAAAGAAAAATTTCTTAGCTTATAAAAACGTCACATTCTTCAAACCTAATCTAAAGGAATTAAGAGAAGGCATCGGAATCCCTTCAAAAGAAGAAAACATCGACGACATCATAAAAGCCGTTGATGCGTTACAGGAAAAATTAAATTGCAGATATTTGATGACAACTTTATCAGAACGAGGCGTTTTGATAAAAGATTACGAAACAAATACTTGCCACCATATACCTGCACACATCAGAAAAATTGCCGACGTATCAGGTGCCGGCGACACCGTTTTAAGCGTAGCTATGCTATGCCTCGTATGCAAACAAAACGCTTATAATATAGCAGCTCTGTCAAATCTCGCCGGCGGCCTCGTTTGTGAAGAACTCGGAGCTATACCTATTAATAAAGTGAGATTACAAGAAGAAAGCAAAAAAATATATTCTTAATAATAACAAAAACTTTTATTCGTTACGTTTTTATGAAAAAAGAATGTTTTAACAAAATTTTAATCTGCATTTGCCTTATACTATGCATGATGCCTAACGCCATGAAGGCTCAAAACAAAAAGCCTTTAAACATGCCATTATACGACGATGAACCTTATCATTTCGGATTTATTTTGGGCTACAACCAAATGCTATTTTCCTTAGACTATAAAGACAATTTCCAAAACATCCCTCATGATCCATCAGAATTACCCACAAACATTGATGGCGTAAACGACCTTTTCTATAATTCACATTTTAGAGTTGATAATATCAACACTCATATAACTCACGGTTTCAATGTCGGTATATTAGGAAATCTTCGTTTAGCAAAACACTTCGACTTACGTATAACACCATCATTATCTTTCGGAGAAAGAAAATTAACATATAACATTGTATCACTACAAGAAGAAATCGACGGAAGCGTCAACGAAGTACGAAAGGAATATACATCAACAATCCACTCCAATTTCGTCGAAATTCCATTACATGTAAAATATAGGTCAAAAAGACATTACAATTGCGCCGCATATATCATTGCTGGCGCTAATTACAAAATAGATGGGGTGTTCAAAAAGAAATCAGAAAATAAATATGAAAACATTGAACTCAACGTAAACTCTCATGACATTGCTGCAGAAATAGGCGCTGGATTTGATTTCTATACCGGATATTTCAAACTCGGCGTAGAATTAAAAATGAGTTATGGTCTTTTAGATGTGGCAAAAGATAAAGAATATATGTTTACAAGCAGCTTCGACAAACTAAGAAACAAAGGCTTCTTATTATCATTTACATTCGAATAATTTGTATTTTGTGATATTTTTAGCTTAAAAACATATAAAAACACTCTCCCAAATCATGAATAAAGCAGAAAAAAATCTTTTCTGCTTTATTTTTTTACTATTATTTTACTGATTTTCAACATTATAAAAAATATTTTAAAAAAAGTTCATTTTTTTCTTGCGCATAATGAAATTTTATGTACTTTTGCAATCACAAAACACGGCGGTCTCTTCGTCTAGTCTGGTCAGGACGTCAGGTTTTCATCCTGGTAACAGGGGTTCAAATCCCCTAGAGACTACAAAAGTTTACCACTACTTTAAAAAGTGGATTTTAATGGGCGGTCTCTTCGTCTAGTCTGGTCAGGACGTCAGGTTTTCATCCTGGTAACAGGGGTTCAAATCCCCTAGAGACTACAAATAAAAATCACAGAGCCACTTACAACAATGCAGGTGGCTTTTTTAGTGCTTATGGTAAATCTATTTTTATCAATAAAACACATCTTCTCAAAAAAGAGATTATTTTCTCTTTCAATTTTTCTATTAACTTTACTTAACGCTGCCGACATCAAAGCCCAGGATATCCTTTTCGGTTTCACAGGCGGATTGAACATGAACACCATCTCCACTAAAAGCGATGAAGGCGGACTAAAAATGGGCATCAACTTAGGTGGTTTAGCTCAATATAACCTTGACGAAAACAACAGTATTATAGTCAAACCTAAGTATTCAACAAAAGGACAGCAATTCTCAAAAGTTCAGGAAAGCCAAAACGAATACTTTAAAATATACCATACAACAACCTTACATTACATCGACATTCCTATCTTATACAAATATTACATCAAAGATTTAATAGGCATTGAAGCTGGACCTTCATTCAACCTCTGCCTCGGCGGAAAAGACAAATCACAAATAGGAAACGAGCCTTGGAACGTAAACAAATTCGAAAAAGGAACTTATAACGCCTTCGAATTCGGACTCGCTTTCGGAGTCTTCACCAGCGACCTCGGACAAAGTTCTTTCAACAATATATTCATTGAATTCAATTGCTTCCTCGGCCTGACAAACTTCATCAAAAACTACGACAAAAACACTAACACTGGTGTTTTCGTCAACATTGGATACATAATTGAAAAACCTTTAAAAAACAAATAATGACACAAGAAAAACTAAATTTACAAATCATTATCGGAAACCAATACAATCCTTATATAAACTTAGCCGTTGAAAGCAATTTGCTCGACAATCATCTTCCAAACACAATTACATTATTCCTCTGGAAAAACAGCAAAACCGTCGTTATCGGAACAAATCAAAATCCATATAGCGAATGCGACATCGATGCGCTTTTCGCAGATGGCGGTTTCATAGCAAGAAGAAGAACAGGTGGTGGAGCTGTATATCACGACTTAGGAAACCTTAATTTCTCATTCATCGCCGACAAAGAAATATATGACGTAAAAAGACAGATGCAGGTAATTCAAAACGCTCTTCTGGATTTCAACTTAATTACAGAGGTAAGCGGAAGAAACGACATAACTTTTGAAGGACGTAAATTCTCCGGCAACGCTTTCGCCAAAACAAAACACCAAGGACTTCATCACGGAACAATCCTTATAAAGACAGACGGAGAACGCTTGCAAAAGGTACTCAAAGTTAAGCCTGCCAAATTACACAAACACGGCGTAAAATCAGTAGCAAGCAGAGTGATAAACCTCTCTGAAGTGGCAGACATAACATCAGACAACATAATACCGCATCTCGTCAAGGCATTCGAAAAAGTCTATGACAACAAAGCTACAGTCATAGAATTCGATTCGTTGCTCACAGAAGACGTTATGAAATTCAGCCAGCATATCGGTAACGACGACTATCTCTTCGGCAAATGGAAAGAATTCAGCACAAAGAAAAGCGAGACCTTCGACTGGGGAAGCGTTGACATCGACCTGAACATAGACGAAGAAAACGGAATCATAAAAGACATCAACATCGCTTCCGACAGCTTGGAACCAGCTGCAATCAATGCAGCAATGGAATTATTAAAAGGAGCCAACATCAAAGAAGCCCCATCATTCCCTTCCAACAACAAAATCATAAGCGATATAATCGGGATGATATATTAAGTAATGAAGTGATGGAGTGATGGAGCAGCATTACTACATTACTACATTACTAAAAAAACTTTAGCCTTTTGTCTTTAGACTTTTGTCAATTTTCTTATCTTTGCAAACTAACAAATTAAAATTTTAAGATAGATGAAATACTTCCTGCTTCCATTGGGATGCCAAATGAACCAAAGTGACACTGAACGTGTTAGAACAGTCTTACACAATATGGGATTTACACCGACCGAAAACGAAGAAGAAGCAACTTTATTAGGAATCATCGCATGCTCCGTTCGCCAAAAGGGTATCGACAAGGTTTACACACGCATCAAGAAATGGAACAAGCAAAGAGAACACAAAAACTGTATCACTTTCGTGTCAGGATGCATCCTTCCTGCTGACAGGGAGCGTTTCTTAAAACTTTTTGATTTGGTATTCACCATGAACGATTTGCCAGAACTTCCAGACATGATTCGTCAATATGGAATCACAATTCCTACGAGACCTCAAGACTTCGAGACTACATGTCAACAAGTAACGGTGAACATCCAAAGACCATTAGTACCTCTTTTCAACAAAAAAGATAAAATAAACCCATCTGCCAATATGGACAGATTCTGGGTCATCGAACCTGATCACATTTCTGATTTTGAGGCTTTCATCCCAATTCAAAACGGATGTAACAAATTCTGTACTTACTGTGCCGTTCCTTACACCAGAGGACGCGAGGTGTCACGTAAGTCGGAAGACATCATGAACGAATTGAAAGAGTTAGTACAAAAAGATTACAAATCAATAACATTGCTCGGCCAAAATGTCAACTCTTATGGTTTAGATAAAAAAGGTGAAGAAATCAACTTTGCAGAATTGCTACGCAGAATTGGCGAATACGGCAATAGCGTCGATAAAGAATTCTGGGTTTATTTCACCTCACCTCACCCACGCGATATGAGCGATGAAGTCATCGAAGTTATTTCTCAATATAAATGTCTCGGAAAACAAATTCACCTTCCAATTCAATCTGGTGACAACGCTATGTTGGACAGAATGAATCGTAAACATACCATCGACGACTATCGCCACATCATTCATACAATAAGAACTGTCATCCCTGAAGCTACAATCTTCACCGACATTATTGTTGGTTTCACTGGCGAGACCGAAGAAGAATTCGAAAATTCAAGAAAAGCCATGGAAGAATTCAAATACAACATGGCTTACATCGCACAATACAGCGTACGTCCTGGCGCAGTCGCATCTACATGGGCCGACGACGTTCCAAAAGAAACAAAGAAAAAACGTTATCACATACTCACCGACGAGTTAATGAAACACTCTTTGGTTTATAATCAAGGACTTGTTGGAAAAACATTGAAAGTCATTGTCAATGGCTTCGACAGAAACAAAGCTTATCTCACAGGCTATACAGAAGGTAAGATTGTGATTCGTTTCAAATCGAGCGACAAGAACCTCATCGGAAAGATTGTTAAAGTTGAAGTCACTTCAGCAACTCCATTATCAATAGAAGGTAATCTCGTTACAGAATGAAGATAGCATTTAAGACATTAGGTTGCAGGGTTAATCTTTATGAAACAGACGCATTGGCTTCTCGTTTCAAAGAAGCAGGTTATGAGATAGTAGAAATGAACGATGACGCTGATGTGTTTGTCGTCAACACTTGTACTGTTACCAATCAAAGCGACCAGAAATGTCGCCAAGCGCTTCATCAAATTCGCCGACAACATCCAAACGGCCTGATTGTTGCCACTGGATGCATGGTAAACCACAGAAAAAAAGAATTATTAGAGAACAAAACCGTCGATTATGCCATTGATAATGAACGTAAATATGCACTATTCAGCATTATCGACAAACATTTCAAAGGAGAAACACTCGACCCAGAAGGCTTAGATATTGATCTTTTTGGCTATCAACCAGCTTTCGACACTTTCCACACAAGAAGCCTCATAAAAATCCACGACGGATGTAACAACTTCTGTTCTTACTGCCTCATTCCAATGGTAAGAGGAAGAGCTACAAGCCGTAACGACAAAGACATTTACGACAACATTCGCAAAGTCGTTGACCACGGCTTTAAAGAAATTGTATTGACAGGTGTCAATATGGGACGTTATCAATATCATGACGTCAACTTCGAGAACTTAATAGAAAACATCTTGAAAATTGACGGCGATTTCAGATTAAGAATATCATCAATTGAACCAGACAATTTCAGCGACAGATTTTTAAGCCTTTTCGAAAACGACAAACTTGCGCCTCACATGCACATCTGTCTTCAAAGCGGAGCTGAAAATACATTAAAGGCGATGAACCGCCATTACTCTGCAGCTGATTTCAGAAGAATGTGCGACAGAATAAAAAATGTAATTCCTGACTTCAACATCACCACCGACTTGATTGTCGGATTCCCAGGCGAGACAGAAGAAGACTTTTTAGAAAGCGCTGAAATGTGTAGAGCAATAGGATTCAGCCACATACACACTTTCAAATATTCAATAAGAAACGGAACCAAGGCAGCAAGAATGCCAAACCAAGTTCCAGATAAGATAAAGACTGAACGCAGTGCCATTATCAGACAAATATCAGCCGAGAATAAAAAGAGATATTTTGAACAAATGCATGGCAAAAGTCAGAAGATGCTTATTGAACGCATAAGCTCAGACGGTATAGCTCAAGGATATGGCGAAAATTATATCCCAATGAGACTCAAAAATAAAGATTTACAAAAAAACACCTTCGTCAATGTTATCGCAGATAGCATAATAGAAAAAGGTGACAACTCGGAAGTACGTGCAATTCAGCAAATTAGACAATGAAAAACTATTTTCAAAAAAAAGAAAAAAAATTCATTAAAAAATGTAATTTGTAACGATAATTTAAGTAATTTTGCACCCCGAATATAGGTATAGAATTCATAAAAATAAAAATATAGATATGGCAAATCACAAATCATCAATCAAGAGAATCCGTCAAACAGAAAAAAGACGCTTACGCAACCGCTTCTACGCAAGAGCAATGCGTGCTGCTGTTAGAGGATTCAGAGCTTTAACAGAAAAAGCTGAAGCTGAAGCTAAACTTTCAGAAATGTACAAAATCATTGACAAGACAGCTAAACGCGGTATCATCCACAGAAACAAAGCTGCTAACTTAAAGTCAAAACTTGCACATCACACAGCAAAATTAGCATAACAAAATTACACAACAATAAAAACCGGCTTTCGAGTCGGTTTTTTTGTTAAAATTAATTAATAATTAGTTTCAAAAATCTTAAACTTTTAACTGTAAACTTTAATGATAGAATTCTTAACGACATACAATCTAAACGGCATCTTTATAGGAATAGCAACATTCTTAATAATAGGCATATTCCATCCTTTCGTAATAAAAGGAGAATATCACTTCGGAGTAAAATGCTGGTGGGTTTTCGCACTGATGGGAATAGCAGCAACAATAGTGTCCATTCTCGTCAAGGAATTAACTTGGTCAATATTATTAGCCGTTTGGGGAGCGTCATCATTCTGGTCAATACACGAACTCTTCGAACAAAGAGAAAGAGTTAGAAAAGGATGGTTCCCGAAGAAAAATTAAAGTTTTATACAAGAAACCTAATCTTTAAGCATTAAGCATTAAACCTGAACCAAAATCATGAAAACCATAAAATCATGGGCTGAAGAAGACCGCCCAAGAGAAAAAATGCTGTCCAAAGGAAAAGAAGCATTAAGCAATGCTGAACTGATAGCTATATTAATAGGTAGCGGAAATAGCAAAGAATCGGCAGTCGATCTTTCAAGACGAATATTAAACGACAAGAAAGATAATCTTATCGAACTCGCAAAGCTAAGCATTAACGACTTAATGAAATACAAAGGCATAGGAGAAGCAAAAGCTGTCACCATAATGGCAGCTTTAGAACTCGGCCGCCGACGCCGTTTCAGCGAAGCATTGGAAAAACCGTCAATAAAAAATAGTCAAATTGCATTCGAATGCTTTTTCGCACACCTCTCCGACCTCAACCACGAACAATTCTGGATCATGCTTCTTAATAACGCTAACAAAATAATCAAATTGGAGAAAATAGGCGTAGGAGGATTGACAGGAACAACAGCCGACCCTAAGAAAATTTTCAAATGCGCACTTGAAAACAATGCAGCAAACGTGATGCTTTGTCATAACCATCCTTCCGGAAATATCAACCCAAGCAATGCCGACAAACAAATAACCAACAACCTTATAAAAGCTGGAAATTTTCTTGAAATTAAAATTTTAGATCACATCATCATTGGTAACGATAATTATTTTAGTTTTGCAGATGAAGGTTTAATGTAAGAAAATGATAAAAATCGTCACAATTATAGGTGCAAGACCACAGATTATCAAGGCCGCAGCTCTAAGTCGTGCCATTAAGGAAAACTTCTCAAATGAGATAAAAGAAGTCATAGTACATACTGGACAGCATTACGACGAAAATATGTCGCAAATCTTTTTCGATGAACTCGGCATACCTACCCCTCATTACAATTTAGGTGTAGGCTCAGGAAATCACGGAGCTCAGACTTCCAAAATGATTGAAGGCATCGAAAAAATACTTCTTGACGAAAAACCAGATTATCTCGTAGTCTATGGAGACACCAATTCCACTTTGGCTGGTGCTATAGCAGCTTCTAAATTACATATCCCTATTGCTCACATAGAAGCTGGACTACGTTCGTTCAACAAAGCAATGCCAGAAGAGATAAACAGAATATGCTGCGACCATTGTTCAACATTGTTATTCTCTCCAACAGCGACAGGTTACGACAATCTCATCAAAGAAGGCTTTAATCCAAAAAACAAAAAACCTTTTACAATAGACAATCCAGGCATATATCATTGCGGCGACGTGATGTATGACAACAGTTTATATTTTGGTTCAACAGTCAACAGCCAACAGCCAACAGCCAACAGCCATTACATATTATGCACAATACATCGGAACAACAACACCGACGAACCAGAAAGATTAAACTCTATTGTCAGAGCTTTATTAAGACTATCTAAAGAAAAAGAAATCATAATACCATTACATCCAAGAACAAAAAAATTGCTCGACGTCAATTTAAGTTCAGAAACACACGATGAATTTGTAAATAATAAAAATATCCGCATCATACCACCAGCATCATTTTTGGAAATGATAAGATTGGAAAAGAACGCCGATTTAGTTATCACAGATTCTGGCGGGGTTCAGAAAGAGGCTTATTTCTTTAAGAAACCTTGTATTATAATAAGAAGCGAAACTGAATGGAAAGAAATCGTGGAATGTGGAGCTGCTATCATTGCAGATGCTAATGAAGATAAGATAATTGACGCATATTATCATTTTACAGAAAAAGAATATCATGAATATCCAGAATATTTCGGTGATGGGAAAGCAGCAGTTTTTATATGTAACGAATTGATTAACAACAAATAATAAAATATTACATATTTTTAAAAAAAATCTTTCTTTTTAAAAGAAAAAGTATTATTTTTGCAAAACTAAATCAGAACATAGAAGTTCAACTTAATTGTTTAATTATCAATAAAATAAATTATGTATCAGTACGAAACCGTTTTCATTTTAACTCCCGTTTTATCTGATGAACAGATGAAGGAAGCGGTGAAGAAATTCGAAGACATTCTCACCCAAAATGGTGCTGAAATCGTTTTTGAAGATTTCTGGGGAATGCGCAAATTAGCTTATCCAATTCAGAAAAAATCTTCAGGTTTTTATCAATTGATTGAGTTCAAAGCCGAAGGTAGTGTTATCGAAACAATTGAAACAGAATTAAAACGTGACGAACGCGTTTTACGTTTCTTAACAGTGAAACTCGACAAACACGCTGTTGCTTACAACGAGAAAAAACGTAGAAAAGCACAAGAGGCACAAGTTGAAGCTCAAGCCAACTAATTGTTTAACATTTAAAATTTAGAAGAAATGGCACAAGCTAACTCAGAAATTAAATATTTGACTCCAATAGCAGTCGATACAAAAAAGAAAAAATACTGCCGCTTCAAAAAGAACCGCATCAAATATATCGATTATAAAGATGCTGATTTCCTTTTGAGATTCGTGAACGAACAAGGTAAAATTT
>JAZQVL010000121.1:0-2128 GCA_045631805.1 Bacteroidales bacterium
TGTAGAATTCTTAACGAATTTACCGTAAATAGGGTGTTTTGTACGACGTTCAATAACAACGACTATGGTTTTATCCATTTTGTTGCTAGCAACAACGCCTATTCTCTCTTTTCTAAGATTTCTTTCCATGATAATTCCTTATTGTCGTTATTATTTATTGTCTTTGTTTGATTCGATGATCTGACGTTTTCTGAGTTCAGTCATCATTCTTGCGATCTCTTTGCGACAAGCGCCTAATTTATGTGGATTATCCAGCGGAGAAACTGCATGATTGAGCTTCATTTTTACATATTGTAAACGTTGCTCTTCGATGCGTTCCATCAAATCAGCTGTACTTAATTCATTGATAGCTTCTTTTTTCATAGTGCTTGTTCCTTCTTATTATTCAACATAATCTCTTCTTACAACAAATTTAGTTGTAACAGGTAACTTTTGAGCGGCTAAACGCATAGCTTCTTTAGCAATAGCTAATGGAACGCCTTCAGCTTCGAAAAGCATATGACCAGGATATACGCGAGCTGCAAAGTATTCAACATCTCCCTTACCTTTACCCATACGAACATCTTGTGGTTTCTTGGTGATAGGTTTATCAGGGAATATTCTAATCCAAATTTGTCCCTCACGTTTCATATAACGAGTAACAGCTTGACGAGCAGCTTCAATTTGACGAGCTGTGATCAATGCGTCCTCCATTGATTTTATTCCAAAAGTTCCGAATGCAAGTTCGTGACCGCGATGTGCGATGCCTTTAATCTTGCTCTTCTGAGGTCTTCTGAATCTTGTTCTTTTAGGTTGTAACATCGTTTATAGATTTTTTATTTACTCTTACTTATTGCTACTATTACGTTTATTACGACGTGGAGCTCCTCCGTTTTGCTTTGGTGCTGATTGTTTTTTTGCTGCACTTGCAATTGAGGTTGGTACTAACTCAGGTCTACCGTAGATCTCACCTTTGCAGATCCATACTTTAATACCGATACGTCCGTATGTTGTATGAGCTTCAACTAATGAATAATCGATATCTGCACGGAGTGTATGCAATGGAATACGACCTTCTTTGTATGTTTCTTGGCGAGCCATTTCAGCGCCACCAACACGGCCTGATGCAATAACTTTGATACCTTCTGCTCCGATACGCATAGTTCCTGACACAGCTGATTTGATTGCACGACGGAATGAAACGCGGCCTTCAATTTGTTTAGCGATTGTGCTAGCTACTATATAAGCATCGAGTTCAGGTCTCTTAATCTCACTGATATTAATTTGAACTTCTTTTCCAGTGAGTTTCTTTAATTCTTCTTTTAATTTATCTACTTCTTGACCACCTCTACCTATAATCATACCTGGACGGGCTGTGAAGATAGTTACGGTCACGAGTTTAAGTGAACGTTCGATAGCAATTTTTGAGATACCTGCTTTACCGAGACGTGCGTTCAAATATTTACGGATTTGATCGTCTTCAACAAGTTTCTTTGAAAAATCTCTACCGCCATACCAATTGGAATCCCAACCTTTGATGATTCCTAATCTAAGACCTATTGGATTTGTTTTTTGTCCCATTGTAAACTCTAATTAATTTTTATTCTTCTACTTTTGCCTCGACATTTGCGTCAGCAATTCTACTATCGACAACTATTGTGATATGATTTGAACGTTTGCGGATGCGGTGTGCGCGACCTTGTGGAGCCGGTTGAATACGTTTTAATGTACGACCTTCATCTACAAATACTTCTTTTACATACAAGTTAGCGTCTTCGATACGTTTTCCTTCATTTTTAGCTTCCCAGTTTGCTATTGCTGAACGAAGTAATTTATACATCGGTTTTGCAGCAGCTTTGGGTGAGTACATCAAGGCATGCAGTGCAAGTTCCACTTTCATTCCTCTAATCATGTCAGCAACTAAACGCATCTTACGAGGCGATGTAGGCACGTCCATCAACTTTGCCATAGCAACGTGTTTACGTGCTTCTTTTATAGCTTCTGCTCTATTATGTTTTCTTGCTCCCATACTATTCTTTATTTATCATTTTTTATTTCCGGCATGGCCTCTGAATATACGTGTTGGAGCAAATTCTCCTAACTTATGACCTACCATGTTTTCTGTTACGTAAACAGGGATGAATTTATT
>JAZQVL010000122.1:0-40209 GCA_045631805.1 Bacteroidales bacterium
GCCATTAGAATCGAGGATTTTCAACTTACCTGGAACTTTCTCTATCTGAACGTCGCGACGTATAGCCTTACTTCCTTCAATAGTAATAACATAATCGTCAACCAAATCAGTATATTCTGTTTTTGAAACAACTATAGAATAATCACCGTTTTTCAAGTCAAGAAATTCGTAACGACCGTCATTTCCTGTCAGGGTTGTCTCACCAGAAGGACGCAACTGCACGTTTGCATTCTTCACCGGCTCGCCTGTAGCTTTGTCAGTAACGACACCATAAATAGAACCAAGTTCCTCAGCAGGATCTGGTTTACATGAATTAAATATTGATATAACAATCAACAATGTTGAAATTAAAAACACTAATCGTTTCATATTTTATATATTATCATAATTTAATTAGAAACAGGACGAACTGTAAAACCCATGTATCTTTCAGGAGTGGTACACGAGCCACAACCATAGCTATCCTTTCCATAAGATCTGTTATTGAGACTACTTTGATATGGTGTGGATGACCAATAACATCCATAAGCATTATATGCATAGTGATTATAAGAAGACTTATAACCAGTATGAGGCAGAATAATGCTGCAACCATTGATCTTACTCGTTAATTTATATGCTTTTCTGCCATTTATATCTATTTCATCATACGAACAATGTTTCATCAATTCATTCATTTCATTGACCTTAGGCATTCTCCATGTTGAACCCCATTTTGCTCTTGCCACATCATATTGAGGATCTCCGGAAATATCTTCCATCTCGATTTCGTATGTAAAGCTATTATCGTATCCATAATAATCTTTTATTTCCAGCTCACCCCATGCATAATAACCGCCAGGCATTTCAGGAGACGATGCACCAACGTTACATGTTGCCCACTTGGTTCCGCTTGGCAATCCCAAATCGACGTATTCATATCCGTTGATTTCACCCATATCAGGCTCATGTTTTGTAGTAAAGCTAAATGTCTCGCTATAATTTGTTCCTACACTATTAGTAGCATAAGCCCTTACATAGTAGGTTGTATTAGGATCCAAATCAGTTATAATAGACGTATAAGTTCCAGAACTATAACCATCATTAGTCAAATCATCTTCAATAGTAGGTTCCTGTGCAGGATTCCAGCAAACACCTTTTTTATTCACTGTCGAATTGCCATCTGAAGTCACATTGCTGACACATATAGCTGAGGTTTGCGTAATAGATGATACTGATACCAATGTTACAGAAGGATAGCCTAATTTCTCAAGATCTGCAGGTTCACATGACTGACAAATAATCATCAGACATAATGATACAGTAAATAATGTTATTAAATATCTCATATTGTTTTAAGTTATTCTATTTTAAATTTAATTAATTAGACACTGGACGGATGTTAAAACCACAATATCTTTCAGGAATGGTACACGATCCTATTCCATAGTAATCCGTCCCATAAGACCTATTGTTAAGACCCAAATCAACGTATTCGTAGCCGTTATGCTCTTGTTTATCCATCTGATCTTCATTGCCGTCGGTATATTTCTCTTTTTCATCAATGACTCCGCCTGGAAGATACTTGAAACTTCCTTCTTTCACTTGGAGCTGCGCAAATGCGTTTAACGATATAAATGCAAATATTAAAAGTAAAATTCTCTTCATAATTTTTTTTAAATTTCACAAAGATAAGAAAAAAGCTAATAGCCAACAGCCAAAGTTCAACAGTTTAAAACTTTCTTGTCAAAATCACCACCTTCTTCTCTCCTTTCATCGTTGTTCCGAAGATATAGTATTCGTTTCCATCTCCTAATCCTAAATTCTTTTTAAGTTCTTCTGCCGATAATGGGAAGTTACGTGTCGCTACGCTGGCTTTCAGCTTAGGCTGTTGGCTGTTATCTGTTGACCGTTGGCTTAAAAGTGATGTGATTTCTTTTTTTGTTTTTTTGTCAAAAGGAAAAACTTCTATAAGCTCGAAGATTCTTCCTGGGAAATCAGTCACTAAATCATCTGAAGTATATAAATGACTGTTTCTATGTAGTTTATCAATATTAAACTTCTGCGACAAGAGTTTAAAACATCCTGCTTTCATACAAGCCGCTCCTGGTTCGTAAAGATATTTTCTTATATTATCAGCTAAGGTCCATTGTGCGTTTTGTTCTTCATCTTCTGTGAAAACGAAGTTCCAGTTTTCTCTTAAATCCGTTGCTGTGATGTTGAGAGGCTGAGATGCTGAGATGCTGAGATGCTGAGTTTCAATAAGAATTTCCTTGCATTCGTTTCTCACTGCTATGATGTGTATTGTTCTTATGTCTTTGAGTTCTTTTTTAATCATCTCCATGTCAAGCATTGGCGACACTTTTATCAAGATATGCTTTGCCTTTTTCATTAACAAATCTTGAAGCTCAACAACATCGGGGGAGCAGTCGTGGAGCGAGACCATCTTACGGCCATATTCATCACGACGTGCTGGATCGAGATAGATGCAATCTACATTGTCGCAATTTTCCAAGAAATGCTCAGCGTTGTCGTTAACGACAGTTATGTTTTTATTTAAGACTTTAAAATTATGTTTTGCTATCTCGCACAATTCCTCTTGCATCTCGACATAGAAAGTATGGTCGAAGCTATCAGAAAGGAATGCCGTATCGACGCCCATACCGCCAGTAAGGTCCACCAACACTTTTTTTTCATCCTCTAAATTGCACGAATCTTCACCTAATTCGTTTCGTGTCGTTTCGTGTGGTTTCGTGGATATCAAAACTGCTTTATATTTTGCGGTAAGTTCTGATGAACATTGTTCCAAAGATAGTTTCTTTGGAAAAAAAAGTTCGTCGTTTTCCGCCCATGAAGGTAATTTCTTGCTTAAAACCTGACGCGCATGAACCTGCCTGATAACAAATTCTCTATCGACACCTTCTGGAAACTTCGACAAAGCTAACTTATTGACATCATCTTTCAGATGCTTATTGATAAACTCCTTGACTTTGTCGTTAATGCATAATTCACAATTCATAATGCATAATTTTTGAACCATTGAACCTTTAATCTTTAGCCATCAGACTTTCGTCCTTCGCCTTTAAGCCTTAAACTTTAAACCATTTTTCCATTTAGCGAAGATAACAGCCGCTGCCAATGTCACAACGCCTCCTATCGCATAAGAGATTGCCGGCATGATTTGAAATCCTTCAGGAGCGATACATATATATGTCGTGACCACGCATGTCATGAACAGCGCTGGCAATAATGTCACGAAATAATTTTTCTTTTCCATGACGAGATAAACCGTTAACGCCCATAGCGTGAACACTGACAACGTCTGGTTACACCATGAGAAATAACGCCAGATGATTGTGAAACCGTTAGCGTTAACAATGCTGAATATAAGCAATCCGAGTGATACGACAAACAAAGGAGCGCAGAGCAACAAACGTTTAGAGATACTTTTCTGTTCCATGTGCAGCATATCGGCGAGAATGAGACGTGCCGAACGCATCGCAGTGTCGCCTGAAGTTATTGGAGCTGCTATGACACCTAAAATAGCGAGTATTCCGCCGAGCATACCGAGCCAGCCTTTACACAAGAAATCAACGACTTGCGCTGCGGTGAAGTTGCTTCCATGTTCTTGGAAGAATGTCGTTGCAGCCGCTGCCCATATCAGAGCGACGATACCTTCTACAACCATCGCACCGTAGAAGACAGGACGTCCATGTCTTTCGTTTTTAAGACAACGTGCCATAAGAGGCGACTGTGTAGCATGGAATCCGCTGATAGCTCCACAAGCTATGGAAATAAACATCATAGGAAATATAGGTCCGGATTCATATTTAGTTCCGAAACCGTTCCATATCTCTGGAAGTTCAGGTTGCTTGATAAACAGAACGACAAGTATTCCTATCGCCATGAACATCAGCGCTCCTCCAAAGAGAGGATATATATTTCCAATGACTTTATCTATAGGCAAAATTGTAGCGATGAGATAATAAGCGAATATCACAACGACCCAGAAATATACGTTGAGATTCGTTGGTGTCATCCCTGCTATGAGCTGTGCTGGCTGCAAGACAAAGACAGCGACGACGAGTACCATCAATAGTAATGTGAATATAATCATCACTCTTTCTGTCTTTTTTCCGAGATATTTACCTACGATCTGAGGAAGACTCGCGCCATCATTACGCAGCGATACCATTCCAGAGAGGTAGTCGTGGACAGCTCCAGCGAATATGGTACCTAACACAATCCACAAATATGACGATGTTCCGAACTTAGCTCCCATGATGGCACCGAAGATAGGACCAAGACCAGCGATGTTAAGGAACTGTATCATGAAGATTTTCCATGTAGGCATCTCTATATAATCGACGCCATCGTTTTTTGTTACCGCCGGAGTGGCACGTCGCTCGTCAACGCCAAACATACGGCTGATATATTTTCCGTAAACGAAATATCCTAAAACAAGGATGACTAATGCTATTGAGAATGTTATCATTTAGTTTAAAGTTTAAGGTTTAAAGTTTAAGGTTATTTAGGATTATATTTAAAAAGTTAAGGTTTAAGAAAATCTTTACGATTTAACCTTAAACCTTAATCCTTCTACCTTAAACAAATCAACTTTGTTGTCCGAATTCCATCAGATAAGCCTTGATGAATTCATCTATCTTACCGTCCATCACGCCTTGTACGTTGCTTGACTGGAAGTTTGTTCTGTGGTCTTTCACGCGGCGGTCGTCGAAGACGTAGCTTCTGATTTGAGAACCCCATTCGATTTTCTTCTTGCCAGCTTCGATCTTGTTTTTCTCTTCCATACGATGTTGAAGTTCTTTATCGTAGAGTTGAGACTTCAAGAGACGGAGAGCGTTTTCTCTGTTCTTAGGCTGGTCGCGGCTCTCTGTATTTTCGATGAGGATTTCCTCTTCTTCGCCTGTGTAAGGGTCTTTATATTGATAACGGAGACGAACGCCAGACTCAACTTTGTTAACGTTTTGTCCGCCAGCGCCACCGCTACGGAATGTATCCCAAGAGATCTTTGAAGGGTCGATAACGACTTCGATAGAATCATCGACGAGAGGTGTTACGAATACAGAGCTGAATGATGTCATACGCTTGCCTTGTGCGTTGTAAGGAGAAACGCGGACAAGACGGTGCACGCCGTTTTCACCTTTAAGATAACCGTAGGCGTAGTCGCCATCGATTTCCATTGTCACTGTCTTGATACCAGCTTCATCGCCTTCGAGCAAGTTGCTTATTCTAACTTTATAACCGTGAGACTCTGCATAGCGGAGATACATACGCATGAGCATCTGCGCCCAGTCTTGCGACTCTGTGCCGCCAGCGCCTGAGTTGATTTTCAAGACGCAGCTCATCTGGTCGGCTTCTTCATGAAGCATGTTTCTGAACTCGAGTTCTTCAACGAGACGTACTGTCTCTTCATATTGTTTATCGACTTCCTCTTCTTCTGCTTCGCCTTCTTTAGCGAAATCGAACAACACGCCAAGGTCATCGTTTGCTTTCACGATGTCATCGTAGGCAGTAACCCAACTCTTCACGTCACGCATCTTACGCATGATAATCTTACCATTCTTAGGGTCATCCCAGAAACCATCGGCATTGGTCTGTTCGTCTAATTCTTTAATCTGCATCAACTTACTGTCGATGTCAAAGATACCTCCTCAAGGATTCAATCCTCTTACTTAACTCTTTGCAGTTTTCTATTGTTACCATGAAATTGAAATTAAAATTGTGATTTGCAAAGATAAGAAAAATGGCAAAAGACTAATGGCTAATGGCGAAAGTTTTTTATACAAAAAAGAGTTGCCATTTTTCACAGCAACTCCTTTAGCCTTTAACCATTCGACTTTAGCCCTATATAAAGATGTATTTCAAAATAAACAATACCGCAAGTATATACATCGCTGGTGTGAGTTTCTTGAACTTGCCGCAGCATATATTTACAACAACGTATGTTATCATACCGAGCATGATACCAGCTGAGATTGAATATGCGAGAGGCATCATAATCAAGCAGATGAAGCTTGGTATAGCTTCTGTTGCATCATCGAAGTCGATGTTTCTTACTGGTTCCATCATGAGCATACCAACGAGGATAAGCACTGGAGCTGTTGCCGCTCCTGGAACAGAGAGGAATAATGGAGAGAAGAATAACGCTACCACGAAGCACATAGCGATAGAGAAAGCTGTAAGACCAGTACGACCGCCTTGCGCCACACCTGACGCACTTTCCACGTATGTTGTTGTTGTTGAAGTACCAAGTACAGCTCCTGCTGTTGTTGCTATAGCGTCAGCCATAAATGCCTGTTTCAAATTAGGAATACGTCCGTTTTCGTCAACCATCTTGGCCTTTGTACTTACACCTACGAGTGTTCCCACTGTGTCGAACAAGTCAATGAACAAGAATGTAAACACTATGACAAGCATATCGAGAGTAAAGATATTATTCCATTCAAACTTACAGAAAATAGGTTCTATAGACTCAGGCATTGACACAACGCCTCTGAATTCTGTAATGCCCATTGGAATACCTATCAATGTTGTTGCGAGGATACCAATCAACATAGCGCCTCTGACATTCAGAGCAAATAAGACTCCAGTGATGGCCAAACCAATCATTGCGAGGAGTGCGCTACCAGAAGTGATGTCGCCAAGAGCAACCAAAGTAGCATCATCATTGACAATGATACCGGCATTCTGCATACCGATGAAAGCAATGAAAAGCCCGATACCGCCACCGATGGCATAACGTAAATTCTTAGGAATAGCATTGACGATAGCCTCTCTGATATTGGTTATCGTCATGATAATAAACAAGAGACCTTCAATAAAAACAGCGGTCAGCGCAAACTGCCACGAATATCCCATTCCGAGACAAACGGAAAATACAAAGAAAGCATTAAGACCCATTCCTGGAGCAAGACCGAAAGGCAACTTGGCGAGGAAGGCCATAGCAAGAGTACCAATAATGGCGGCAAGAGCAGTAGTCGTAAAGACAGCACCTGCTGGCATTCCTTCAAGGATGCCAAACATCGAAGGGTTAACCGCTAAAATATACGACATCGTGAGGAATGTTGTTATACCAGCTATAATCTCGGTACGAACATTGTGTTTCAACGGATCAAATCCGAATAGTTTGTTTAACATAGCTTATAGTTTTAATTGTAAAAAATATGTTGCGAATTTATAAATTATTCTTTTAAATCACAAACTTTTTTTGAAGCCAAATTCCTAATTTTAAAAAAGCTATTGTCTTGTAGTCTTGTAGTCTTGTTGACTTATAAACGATTCCTAACTCCCCAAAACTTCCATCACCAAAGAATATGAATATCCTTTTCCAACAGCGTATCGTATCAGTTTCGCCTTACGTTTGTATGGGTCGCTTTCGTTTATCTTTTTGCTTTCGAGAAGCTTGACTAACTCTTCCTTATACGAATCCTGGTCGATTTCAGAAACGACTGCATCGATAATATTTCTGTCGATGCCTTTTGCATATAACGATAGTTTTATCTTATTGACGCCCCATTTCTTCAGATTCAACTTGCTCTTCACATAAGAACGACAATAACGTTCATCATTGATATATCCTTCATCATGAAGAAAATCAACGATAAAATTTCTATCAGCATCAGCAAGCTCAAAAGAGTCCAACTTATTATAAACCTCTCTCTCACATCTATCCTGATAATCACAATAATGCAAAATCTTCTTTAATGCTACATCACGTTCCATAAATTTAATTTAGTTACGACTAAAGTCTTTGTCCTTAGCCCATTTAATTCACAAAGATAGTAAAATAAAAAAAATCTTACATCTTTATATATTTAAAAAATATCGTATATTTACAATCGAAATGAAAGTGCGATTCCTTATAATCACATCTTTATTTATATTTTAGTAAATCATTTATTATCATACCATTATGAAAAAATTATTAATAGTTTTATGTTGCTTTTTAGCATTACAATCATGTAATAAAGACAACACCAAGAATGAAACCATCAACGGTTTTGACATCAATTGGACTGGCGATTTGAACAAAAACGAAAAAGATGCCATCAGAGAAATGATTAGCAATATGGTTAAAGTGGATGGAGGCACTTTCTTCATGGGCGCACAAAAAGATTCTGTAGAATATTACAACTACGACGAAAACGCCACAAGCTGGGAGTCACCAGTACACGAAGTCACTTTAAGCGAGTTTTACATCAACAAATACGAGGTAACACAAAACCTTTGGGAAGCCGTCATGGGCAAACATAACAGTCAAAGCGATGAGTTCGGCCAATGGGAAGACAAATTCGGCAAAGGCGACAAATTCCCAGCATACAGAATTTCATACGACGAAGTTGAGACTTTCATCGGCAAGTTGAACGAATTCACAGGCTTGAACTTTGCTCTCCCAACAGAAGCTCAATGGGAATATGCAGCAAGAGGTGGCAAAAACACACAATACACATTATACGCTGGTGGCGACAATGTCATAGAATTCGCTTGGATTGACCAAAACAGCGACAAATGCAGCGAAGTCGGAAAGAAAGACGCTAACGCTTTAGGTCTCTACGATATGAGCGGCAACGTTTGGGAAATGTGCCAAGACTGGTTCTACCAATACACAGAAGATGCTGTCACAAATCCTGTCGGCGAAGCATATAACACAGGTCTCAAAGTTTTCCGTGGAGGCAGCTGGAACACCAACGCTCAATCAGCAAGAGTGACAGCACGCTCCCAACAAGGCATCCACTACCGCGACTATAACACAGGATTCCGCTTGGTTATTGAATAAGTCTATGAGTCTATGAGTCAATAAGTCTATGAGTAAGTAAAATAAAACCCATTGACTTATTGACTTTATCTAAATAGTTTATCAATCCATAACGCCTTGCCTATTTTACGCAGGGCGTTTTTCACATATTGACGGTTCTCTGGCTTATACCAGAAAAAGAATCTCTGCTGATCTAATTTCTCTTGTTTTGTCTTAGCCACAAAGACTGGCTTTAAGGTATATGGATCATAGCCAGAATAATAAATCTCCGTCGCCAATGTCATCGGTGTTGGCGTGAAATCTTGAACTTGTTCTAATTTATATCCGAGTTCTTTCGTCTTGACAGCAAGTTCCGCCATGTCTGTCAATGTACATGCAGGATGACTTGATATGAAATAAGGTATCAACTGCTGATTCAAACGATATTTCTCATTGACCTTATCAAATTTCTTCTTCAGTTTCACGAAAAGATTAAACGAAGGTTTTCTCATCAAGCGCAGAACCTCGTCGCTGGAATGTTCTGGAGCCACTTTCAAACGGCCGCTCACATGACGTTTCATCAACTGCTCGAAATATTCGTCATAACCCAACTTACCCGATGGGTCTTCATTAGTCAAAAACAAATCATAACGTATTCCAGAACCTATCGTAGCCTTCTTTACAGCAGGCATCTTATCCACTTCCTTATACAATTCAATAAGAGGATGATGGTTCGTGTCTAAGTTCTTACATATATTAGGCTGGATACAAGTAGGACGGATACATTTCTCACAAAGGCTTTCGTCCTTGCCTTTCATGCGATACATATTGGCGGAAGGACCGCCGAGGTCGGAGATATAACCTTTGAAATCTTCCATCTCTGTCACCTGCTTCACTTCTTTCATGATAGAAGCCTTACTTCTTGAAGCCACGAACTTACCCTGATGTGCTGAAATAGTACAAAAAGCACAACCGCCGAAACATCCGCGATGGATGTTAACCGAATGACGTATCATCTCGTAAGCCGGAATAACACCGCGCTTAGCGTATTTAGGATGCGGCAGACGAGTGTAAGGCAAATCGAAAGAAGCATCAATCTGCGCCTCCGTCATTGTAGGATAAGGAGGATTTATATATAAGGTATAATCGCCAACATCCTGAAGCAGACGATTAGCTTTTTTCTTGTTCGACTCTATCTCAACATTCTTGAAGTTAGAAGCGTAAGTCTTTTTATCTTTGAGACATTCCTCATGCGACGCAAGACGTAAGTCGTTCCATTCAGACGTGACAAGTTGCGTCCCTACAGATTTCTTTTTCAGGAAGAAAGTCTGAGGAATATTTGTTATCTCTTCTATTTTCTTACCTTCATCCAAAGCCTTGGCAATCTCTACTATACCAAGTTCGCCCATACCATAAACACCGAGGTCGGCTTTTGAGTCGAGCATGATAGAAGGTTTGAGTTCATCAGCCCAGTAATCATAATGCGTCACTCTTCGCAGAGAAGCCTCGATGCCGCCTATAATGACAGGAGTGTCGGGATATAATTTTTTAAGTATGTTAGAATATACTATTGTCGCATAATCAGGACGGAATCCTGCTTCGCCGCCAGGAGTGTAGGCGTCGTTAGAACGCAGGCGCTTGTTAGCGGTATAATGGTTCACCATCGAGTCCATGGCACCGGCGGAGATGCCGAAGAAGAGACGCGGTTTGCCGAATTTCTTGAAATCGCGGAGGTCGTCACGCCAGTTAGGCTGTGGTATCAATGCCACCTTATATCCGTGATGTTCAAGGACACGTCCTATCACAGCAGCGCCGAAAGCTGGATGATCGACGTATGCATCGCCAGTAATCATAACGACATCGACTTCGTTCCATCCGCGTAAGTCGGTCTCTTTCTTTGTTATCGGAAGACAATCAAATAAGTTCATGCGAAAAACACTTTTAGTGCGACACGAGGATCATGTAGTTTATCCAACCACATCTGACCAGAATTCTTACCGATAATATCAGTCACATATTTCACAGAGACGAAATTAACGTCCATTTCCTTACAGACCTCTGCCTGAGCAAAAGCCTCCATATCAACGACATCGCCATTGAAATGAGCGGCTTTAGTCACGAAGCTATCGCCAGTGTTGCAAACACCCACTCTATTATAATCATCAATAATATTTATCCCTACCATTTCCGGAAATGAAATATCGTAACATACGTTTGGTAGCTCTATCTTCTCCATATCTCTGTCTATAAAACGACGACACACAAATATATCGCCCACATTATGATTGAGAGTGCCAGCAGTACCGACATTCAGCACTAAGTCGTAATTATCATTACAAAGAGCCTTTGTCAAGTTAAAAGCCGAAAGCACCTTCCCCATTCCAGTCCTAAGGAATGTAATATCAACACCTTGTAATTCAAAAGGAATTATCTCCTCATCAAAAGCGTAAGTCACTAATATTTTCATAGAGATATTTTTTACAAAGATAGGAAAAATGGCTAAAGGCTAAGGGCTAACGGCTAAAGTTTTTTTAATTCATAATCTTTTGGATAAAAAGGACTAAAGTTCCTCAAATCCTCGAAAAACTTCTATTGACTTTTTACTCCTCAATATTGTTGCAAGCATATACAATCCTTTTTCCGTAAACGCTTTGGGTAACGTCCTGCTTTTGTTTGAAACTTTTGCGGTCGAAAATTTCGACCGCAAAACATTTGAGGTCGAATTGGTCGACCGCAAAACCCGCAATTCCTCATCAGTAAGCACAAACATATAATCCTCTGGGAATTTATCAGAATTGTTTTTAACTGCCTCGTTGATTCTCTTCGTCTCAACGCCATACAAATCTGCGACATCGGCATCCAATATAACATTAACGCCTCTTATTCCCAATATCATCGACTCAACTCTTTGAACAACAAGTTCACCTCCACTTTTGATACTGATTTGTTCTTCTATTTTTGTCATACCATAAACTTTGTTTGATTCTTCCTACAAAGTTATATCTAACAAAATAAAACGTCAAGACTTTTGCACGAAAATTTCATCTCATCTTTTCATTTTTGACGATTTTCTGGATTTTATTAAGAATTGGTGTTAATATTTTTTAACTAAGGCTATTAAACTCTGAACTTTGACTTATTGACTTAATTCCTCATTCCCTCAGTTCCTCAGTTCCCAACAGAATGACGCATCAACGACATATTATTGATTTTTCATTATGTCATGTGATACGCCTACAAATTCCCGACAGGACCTTGAACTTTGGGCATTCCCGCTCATAACTCATAGCTCACTGCTCATAGCAAAAAGTTCTTAGTTCAATAGTCAACAGCCAATCGCCAACCACGCCATAAGCCCCACTCCTATTTCAAGAGCGTCTTCGTCGATATCGAAGGTCGGCGTATGCTGTTTGGAAACAATACCTTTTTCAGCATTTGAAGTACCGATGCGATACATGCAAGCCTTTGTTTTATGCGAATACCATGCGAAGTCTTCAGCCGTCATCAGCTGCGGTATCGCCTTGACTTTATCCTCTCCCATAAAATCCTTAGCTCCCGACATCAACGACTCAGTGAGATTCACTTCATTTATCAAGACGGGATAACCTTCTTCGATAAACACATCAGCATCGACGCCAAAGCTCAAAGCTATCTCCGAACTTAATTCATTAATTTTATCTTTAACATTTTTCCTGTCATTCTCGTCGAAAGTACGCATAGTACCTTTAAGCGTCACTTCATTAGGAATAACGTTATATGTTCCGTCAGCGACAAAACTACCGAAAGCTATTATGATAGGATTTTTTCTTTCTTCTTTATTAAACTCGGAACTAAGTTCTGATATAGCGCACAACAACTTAGCCGCCGCTACCGTCGTATTAGAACGTTCTTTTATCTTGGCCGCATGACCTCCTTTTCCTCTTATAGCGATATTTATCTCATCACAGGATGCCATAAATTCACCAGCATGAAAGCCAACCTCACCACATGGAAGATCGGGATATACATGCTGCGCAATGATAGCATCAACACCTTTAAGCACATCGTTTTCAATCATTATAGATGCTCCGCCCGGAAGTTTCTCTTCACCTGGTTGAAATATTAGCTTTATAGTACCTTCGAATTCGTCTTTAAGCTGACTGAGAATCTTCGCCACACCGAGCAACATAGCAATATGCGCATCATGACCGCAAGCATGCATCACGCCATCTACATTGGATTTATATTGAAAGTCATTTTTCTCTTGAATAGGGAGAGCGTCAATATCTGCACGAAGAGCTAACGTTCTCTTTTCAGGATTCTTACCTTTAATCACAGCCACTACACCAGTCTTAGCTATATATTCATGCTCAATATTATACGATGATAAAAAAGTATGAATCAAGGAAGCTGTTTCATATTCCTCAAAACTCAGCTCTGGCTTTTCATGAATCCGACGACGAATATCAACAACTTCAGCAACAATTTCTTTAACAAGAGATTTTATTCTTTCTTTCATACCAATAGACGTTTATGCAAAGATAGAAATAATTAGGAATTAGGGGTTAGGAATTAGGAGTTTTTTTAAGTTGAAGTTGCCTATAATTAAGAGTTTGATGTAATCATAAAATACGTGAAGATTCGTGCGATACGTGGAGGTATAATAACGAAAAAGTCTCTCATTTCTGAGAGACTTTCTTGCGGTGCTGACGAGACTCGAACTCGCGACCTCCTGCGTGACAGGCAGGCATTCTAACCAAACTGAACTACAGCACCTGCTTTTTTATTTTTTTGTAACCGTTTGTGTTATTGATTACGAGTGCAAAGATACGACCTTTTTTCATATCTGCAAGCTTTTTTAAAAAAAAAATTCACTTTTTTCAAAAATATTTTTCATTTAATTGATTATCAACAAAATAAAATTAAAAAAAATTATTTTACAACAAAAGCCCCATTTTCTCTAATTGAGTAATATTTTATGCCTAATCTCTCCGATTCCTCGATCAATTCCGACGTTAAATATAAAGGAACAGTCTTATCAATTATCAGATAATCAAAATTATACACATTTAGCAATTTATGTAAACATTGTCTCTTCTTTCCATAAACCAGCATATAATCCAAGGGGATTTTGTAAGAAAGCGTATCTTCGAAAAAATCACTTCCATCAGACATTCCAAGCAGTTTTTCACCAAAAATGACGACACTTTTTCTCTTTTTCACAAAATTCCCGTCAAAATTATCACAAAATTCTATCTTATTTTCATTAAAAAAAACACCTTTTTTGACCAAATAATTTTCAATATTGTAAGAAAAACTCGATTTATCATTAAAAAAAATACTATCAGACAAAAAAAAATGCTCTTTTCCACATATAAAATCGACCACTGTCGCATTGTTCATGGAATAAACAATCATCTCCTTCTGATTTTTTTGCATTAAAATGTTGTTTAAATTCAAAATTAAAAAGAAAAAAGCCAATGGCATCATAGAAAAAAACAATCTTTTATCTTTTAATTGTACAAACAAAAGAAGAAAAAGCAATAACAACAACAAAATCACGAATTGCGCATCATTTATATAAAGTCCTTTTATTATGGAAAACGGCAAAGACTCCACAAACTCCACCCCTAAATTCATGACATAAATCATTTTTGAAACAACAAAAGCCACCATCGTATTTATATAAGGTATAAAGAAAACAAGCAACATAATCATCCCTCCAGTAATTACTATTGATGAAATCGGTGTCATAAAAAGATTGCTAAGCCAAAAATAAGCTGGGAACTGATGAAAATAATAAATCGTAAAAGGCACGGTTGCAATCTGGGCCGCTATTGTCACAGACGTCATCTCCCAAATTTTGTTTACAATCTTATATTTTGAATAAATCAGTTTTGACATCGGATTTTGCAAAGTCACAATACCTATCACAGCTATATACGACAACAAAAATCCAATATCAAAAAGATTAGCCGGATTCACACATAATAATATAAGAGCCGAAGCTGCTAACGAATTTAACAAAACACCTTTCTTATTAATAATATTTCCGACAATCACAAAAGAAAGCATTATTGTTGCTCTCAATATTGAAGGAGCCAAACCTGCAAGCAAAGCATAAAACCATATCAGCAAAAGCAATACAAGATGTTTCACTACTCTTTGTGGTTTCTTTCTATCATCAAGAAAAACCAACATATACGAGAACACCATAAATATCACCCCAACATGAAGTCCAGAAACACACAGAATATGCATAGCACCTGCAGCCACATATTTCTGTCTTAAATCCATCGGCAAGCTCTCATCATAACCCAACAAAATAGCAGCTGCAACTGCATATTCCTCCTCCTGTATGCCAAGCTGTCGCATTGTTTCAAGAAGAAAATCCCTCAGCCAATAAGAAAACTTATAAATCACATTAGATTTATTATAATCCAGATTCAACCATTTGTCAGATTGTAGATAAACCTGATGCGTCACACCTATTTTATATAGATAATCTTTGTAATTAAATTGCTCAGGATTTGGAGGCTTTTCTACCTCTTCCGGATTTGTCACAAACACAACACAATCTCCATATTTAAGAGAAAGTGACTTTTCATTTTTTTCAAAATATGCAATTATCTTAGCTTTGATGCTATGTTTTTTAGACGACTCATCCTCTATTTCAAGCACTTCCATCATTACCTTAACAGAATTGTCCTTCACAGTAGGACATTCATTCAAGCGAGCGACATAATATTCTGGATGAAAATCCAACTCTGACAAGTTGTTGGCTTTGATTTTGTAATCTTGTATTCGCACAAAAGAAAATCCCAATATTAACAAGAATACATATAATAATATAGAAAAGATATATCTGCATCGAAAGTCTTTAACAATTATAGATGATAAAATCAACAATATTAATAAAATCACAAGAATTATTAACAAATCAACGACAATCTTTTCTGAAGCGAAGAGATTTTCGCACGAGAATGCCAGCCATATTCCTATTGCGAAAGGAATTAAAAGTCTGATAAACGGATATTTAAACCAACAAATCATCACACAGCACATATCTATTTATTGTGCTGCAAGATAACAATATTTTTAATACATAAAACAATGAATATCAATATTTTATGTTAAAAATTATTAAGAATTACACATTGATTTTTTCAAATCTGAGACTATTACCGAAGCTGCATTATCAGAAGCGCCTGCATTACCCAACAAATATCTCAATTCTTCATAATCTTCAAGCAAAGCTCTTTGACGATTAGAATCAGTCAATATCTGTTTTAATTCCGCCGAAACATTTTCCGGAGTCAAATCATTCTGAATCAATTCCTTGACAACAGGCTTATCCATTATAAGATTAACAAGGCAAATATATTTCACCTTGACAAGTCGTTTCGCTATATGATAAGATATTTTATTTCCTTTATAGCATACCACTTCTGGAACATAAAACAAAGCCGTTTCAAGAGTTGCAGTTCCAGATGTCACGACAGCAGCACTTGCCACTTGCAGCAATTGGTATGTTTTGTTAAAAACAAGATTCACATTCTCATCTCCGACAAGTTCTCTATAATAAGATTCTGGAAGTGAAGGCGCACAACCTACAACAAACTGATAATCAGGAAACATCTTAACGACTTGAAGCATAACTTCAAGCATACGAGAGACCTCTTGCTTACGACTTCCTGGCAAAAGAGCTATTATTTCCTTTTTAGGATCGAGATTATTTTGCTTCACGAAAAGTTTTCTATTTATACTTTTAACCTTCGACAGCTCATCAAGAAGCGGATGTCCAACAAAATGTGATTCAACATCATATTCATCATAGAAACTTTTCTCGAAAGGCAAGATAACCAACATCTTATCAACGACCTTCTTCAAAGTATAGACACGACGTTTTTTCCATGCCCAGACCTGTGGAGAAATGTAATAATAAACTTTAATTCCAAGTTTATGAGCAAATTTAGCCACTTTTATATTAAAGCCAGGATAATCAATAAGAATTATCGCATCTGGAGCAAATTTTTTAATATCATTTTTACAGAAGCTTAAATTTTTAAGTATTGTTTTAAGATGCGTCAGCACCTCCACAAAACCCATAAAAGCAAGGTCACGATAATGTTTCACCAATGTCGCCCCTTGTTTTTTCATCAAATCGCCGCCCCACGCACGAATCTTAGCTCGCGGATCTTTTTTCTTTATCGAAGCTATCAAATTGGCCCCATGAAGGTCGCCCGAAGCCTCTCCTGCTATAATATAATATTTCATTTCAACACCCAATACATTACAAACAAAACACCTAATAAAGAAACTAACATCATTCCTTTACCAGTTTTTTCCAAATCCCATTTTATAAGCATAAACCGTGACAACAACAAACCTGGAATTAGTGAAACCATATAAACCCAAAGAGAATCACGGTCTTGCGAAAAATAAGAGAAACCAGTAAATATATTAACAACGCTGTATATGACAAAAAACATCACGACAGCTGTTATCAGTCCGATTATAAAACTATCTTTTTTTAACATATTACAAATTCCAATTCTTTAACATTTCAAAAGACGAGTAAGAAGTCATGTCGAACATTGTAGGAACAACTGCCACAAAATTATTCTTAATAGCACAGAGATCTGTATCTTCCCCATTATCCTCCTCGATAAAATAACCTGTAAGCCAATAGTAATCACGGCCGAACGGATCAACTCTATGTTCAAAAGTCTGGCTCCATCTACCTTTTGCCTGACGACAAATCTTGATTCCTTTAATTGGTTCTTCAGATTTCTTAGGCATATTTACATTCAAGCAAACTCCTTTAGGCAAACCTTCCTTCAACACGCGTCTTGCAATCGTATCAACATAAGAATCAATATGATCAAACTCAGCATTAGACGAATAACTGTCAACGCTGAAACCTATCGCAGGCACACCGTCCATGCAAGCCTCAAGAGCAGCCCCCATTGTGCCAGAATAAACAACATTAGACGAAGCATTCGAACCATGATTTATACCAGAAACTACAAGATCGGGAGTTCTTTCGTCCGTAAATCTATAACCCATTTTAATACAATCGACAGGACGGCCTGTACATACATATAATTTATAATCAGCGTCTTGCTCCGCCATATAAACCCTCAAAGGCTCGTTGTTCGTAATGGAATGGCTCTGTCCCGACATCGGTTTTTCAGTCGATATCGCAACCACTTCACCAATTTCACGCATCAAACTGATAAGTTTATGAAATCCTTTTGCACGATAGCCATCGTCGTTTGTTATTAATATCAAAGGTTTTTTATCCATCATATTATTTTCAAAAACATTTCAAAATGTGATATAATTTTTGCGTCGGAAGTCCCATCACATTAAAATACGAACCTTCAACGCTGTTAACTCCCACATAACCAATCCACTCCTGAATTCCATAGGAACCAGCTTTATCAAAAGGTTTATATGTATTAACATAATAATTTATTTCATCTTCATCAAGGACTTCAAAAGAAACCTTTGATGTAGCAGAAAACGTCTTAGTCTTTTCTTTTGTATGAACCGTTACACCAGTCACAACAGAATGTTTTTTTCCAGAAAGAAGACGCAACATATTGCATGCGTCATCAAAATCTTTTGGCTTGCCAAGAATAGTATCACCTACTATAACCACTGTATCGGCAGTTATAACCATATAGTTTTCAGGAAGTTCTGCCTCAACAAAAGCTTTTGCCTTTTTATAGCTCAAAAAAGGAGCTACATCAAAAACCGACATTTCTGATGAAAATGACTCATCAACATCTTTTGTCAGAGCTGAAAAGTCCAACCCAATTCCTTTCAAAAGTTCCTGTCTCCTCGGTGATTTGGAGGCAAGTATTATATTGTATTTATTTAAATTTTCTAACATCATATAAACATCATCGTTAACATTCCTGCTACCATCTGTATTTTCAAAAACACAGAAGCACTATGAAATTCAGGAAATTCTTTTATCCTAATAATATTTACAACGAAAACAACCGCCATACACTCCACAAGCAACAACAGAACCATCGCAATATTTGCCTGCAAATTTGTGATTATTATATGGTAATAAAACAACAGCGCATACAAAGCCACAGAAAGCACATATATAATTATCTTCGTATTTTTCAATCCGCATACAATCGGAAGCGTACGACAGTTCGTTACAGAATCGCCTTTTGCATCTTCCGCATCCTTCACTATTTCTCTCAGCAAAGTAATCAAAAATGCAAATGCCGTATAAATCAACACGAAAGGAAGATTATTAACCAAAACATCCTTAGATACACTTAATAATAAAGCATTGTTCGAGACATATAAAATCTCAAATAAAAACGGCAAGAAAACCGCAAAAGCAACTGATAATGAAACAATTATATTTCCAATTAAAAATTTCTTCTTGTAAGTAGATGAATAAGAATGTAACACGCATACAAGAAGCAACAATATTGCAAAAAGTATATAAAAATTCGATTTCAACGAAATTACACTTGAAGCCAAACCAGCAAGTAAACCTATGAACGACAATACATTATAAAAAAACTTCACTTCCTTATCGCAAAACCCTTTTCCAACGATAAGTTTTTCCGGTTTATTTATTTTATCAATTTCAACATCGTAATAATCATTGATAACATAACCACCTGCAACTATGAAAATCAATGAAATAACGAGCAACAAAAACGAAGGTGATGGAGGCAAGACGCCAGCAATTCCAATAGCGAACAATGGGGCCATCAAGAAATAATAGACCAAACACATCATAGCCGCTATAATCAATAAATTAGTCCATCGCACTAACTTAAAAAAAGGCTTTATCTTATTCATTATCTATTATTTACCAAACATAAAACGTAAAATCCTTCATCCATTTATCTTGAGCTTTAAGTACCTGCTCAATAATATCTCTCACAGCGCCTTTTCCTCCTCCCAAATGACTGATATACAAACTAATATCTTTAATTTCAGAAACAGCATCAGCAGGACATACCGGCAGACCTACCATTTTCATCACAGGATAATCAGGAAGGTCGTCGCCCATATAAATAATTTCCTCTGGCTTTAAGTTCTTGGTTTCCATATATTTTTGAAGGACTTCCACCTTACTTGCGGAACGAACGAAAACATCTTTTATACCAAGCATTTCCATTCTTTTTTCTATTGAGACAGAATAACCACCTGTTATAATAGCGATATTATAACCAAGGCGAGCTGCCAACTGAAGAGCGAATCCATCTTTGACATTTGTGCTGCGCAAAGGCACGCCATTAGCATCCACCAAAACGTCACCACTTGTCATAACACCGTCATAATCAAATACAAATGTCGTAATATTCTTTAATTGTTCTTTATAGTTTTTCATATTATCTACTTTTATTAATTATATAACTTGTTAATAATTCATATATTTTCTTTTCACTATGATTATTTTCCAATAATTTTTTATGTCGTTCTATTGTCTCGAAATCGCCACGTTTCGCTGGTCCCGTCAATGCATTTTCAGGTCCCAAAGCGAAAGCCTTATCTACAGTCTCTTTAACCAAGGATTCAAAAATAGAAACCCCAAAAGCTTTATTTTCAAGAAGTCCGTCACCTATCTGAAGCATCACATTCACAAAATTACAAACGAAGACCGCACTTAAATGAATAGCGCCTCTATCTTCATCCGTACAATGAATCACAACATCCGACATCATCTTCGCAAGACAGCTAAGTTTTTCCAAACTAACAGACGATGAAGCATTTATCAAAAGCGGAACTTTTTTAAAATCAATGTCAAAATCTTTAGTCAAAGTTTGTAAAGGATAAAGGACGCCGTAATTTTCAACCTTATTCAGTATCGTAGATGGTTTTGTTCCAGAAGTATGAACCAACAATCCCTTATAATCTTCAAACTTCGACGCCACTTCTGAAATAGCATCGTCCTTTACCGCTATTATAATCAAATCACAGTCAAGCAATTCATCAAAATCAGAAGTAGCTTTCAATCCGAAAGACTCTTCAATTTCAGGAATTCTATCTGCTGAACGTGTATAAATATAAGACGGTGTTATTCCATTATTTTTCAATGCTTTAGAATAAGCATAAGACACATTTCCAGAACCTATCAAAGCAATTTTATCAAATGGAATCATCGTAAAAATAATTTTCTACGAAAATACAAAAAAAATCCAATAAAAATAAGGTGATTTCTATAAATTACTTTTCGAATGATTTATGAATTTTCATTTGAGAAGATTTTTGTTTTTCTTGAAAGAACATATCGAGCCAAGTGTGATAAAAGGTCAGAAAAGTCTCCAAAAGCCGCACTTTAATAACCGTTAACTTTTGTTAATTTCCGTTAACTTTTGTTAAAATCCGTTAACTTTTAATATTTTTACGTTAACTTTTAAAATTTAACATTTATTTAACATTTTGTAACTAACAACAAATCAATCACATATAACAATGAGGCCCCAAACCAGCTCTACAGGGTATTGACAAGAATAAAAAGCATATTATTTTTGCAGCCACAACAACAACAAAACAACCAATTTAAAAACGCAAAAACAACATTTATCATGACAACAATCGAGTTCAACAACAGCCTAACCGGTCTTCAAAAAAACCTTGAAGCATTTGCAAGACAACTAACCAACAACGAAGACGACGCAAAAGACTTAATGCAGGAAACATTCCTAAAGGCATTAATCTACAAAGAAAAGTATGTCAACCACAACAATTTCAAGGCATGGGTTTACACCATAATGAAAAACATTTTCATCAACAACTATCGCAGAACAAAGAAAGCAAACACAATAATTGACCAAAGTGAAGATCTTTATTATTTAAACATAAGCAATATAAACACCGACACCGACCCACAATCGATCATCAATTCGATTGAATTGGAAAGAGGCATCAAGATGTTGGACGAAGATTTCCGCCGCGCATTTGACATGTATAACGACGGATATAAATACAAGGAAATAGCCGATTGCTTGCACCTTACTATTGGAACTGTTAAAAGCAGAATCTTTTACAGTCGCAAGAAACTCATGAGCCAGTTAAGCGAATTTTGTCCTAACTAATTATATCTTGTTTGCAAATCAAGGCAAGTCGTAATGATTTGTCTTGATTTTTCAAAAATGTTAATCATCACGCAATAAATTTGACAAAAACTTGTTAATTTTGCACATATTAATAAATAACAAAAAAACAGACATTATGATCGAGACAGATATTCGTGAATTAAACGAAAGGATTCAGAGAGAAAGTCAATTCATTGACCTTATCAATCTTGAAATGGGAAAAGTCATCGTTGGACAAAAACACATGACTGAAAGATTATTAATAGGTTTATTATCAAACGGACATATTCTTCTTGAGGGTGTTCCTGGATTAGCCAAGACACTTGCCATCAAAACATTATCAAGTATTATAGATGCAGACTTCAGTCGTATTCAGTTCACTCCTGACCTTTTGCCTGCCGACTTAATCGGTACGATGATATACAGTCAGAAAAATGAAGAGTTCATTGTTCGTAAAGGTCCTGTTTTCGCGAATTTCGTTTTAGCTGACGAAATCAACCGTTCTCCAGCCAAGGTACAGAGCGCATTGCTCGAAGCCATGCAAGAACATCAAGTCACAATTGGAGAAAGCACATTCGCATTGCCAGATCCATTCCTCGTAATGGCGACACAAAACCCAATAGAACAAGAAGGAACATATCCACTTCCAGAAGCTCAAGTTGACCGTTTCATGCTCAAGGTCATAATTGATTATCCTAAAAAGGAAGAAGAAAAAATAATTCTTCGCCAAAACATCAACAAGGATTATCCAGAAATCAAGCCTGTTACATCAACAAAAGAAATCTTAAATGCAAGAAAAGTCTGCCGTGAAGTTTATCTTGACGAAAAGATAGAAAACTATATCACCGACATCGTTTTTGCATCTCGATATCCAAACGACTACAAGCTAAAGAAATTCGCCAACCTCATCAGCTACGGCGGTTCACCACGTGCTACAATCAACCTTGCTATGGCTGCCAAAGCATACGCATTCATAAAAAGACGTGGCTATGTTATTCCTGAAGACGTCCGTGCAGTCGCTCCAGACGTAATGAGACATCGTATTGGATTGACATACGAAGCTGAAGCTGAAAACATTACAACAGAAGAAATTATCAACGAAATATTAAACATGGTAGAAGTGCCGTGATTTGTTGAGATATGGAAACAAACGAACTATTTAAAAAGGTTAGAAAAATCGAGATTAAGACACGCGGTCTGACCAACAATATCTTTTCTGGTCAGTATCACAGTGCCTTCAAAGGGAGAGGTATGACCTTCAGCGAGGTACGCGAATATCAATATGGCGACGACATTCGTAATATTGACTGGAACGTAACCGCTCGATTCAATCGTCCTTTCGTCAAGATTTTTGAAGAAGAACGCGAGATGACAGTAATGCTACTTATTGACGTCTCGGGTTCGAATGATTTCGGTTCGGTAAATATTTCAAAAAGAGACCTCACTGCTGAATTAGCAGCTGTCTTAGCTTTCTCGGCAATACAAAACAACGACAAAGTCGGTGTAATTTTCTTCAGCGACCAAATAGAAAAATTCATTCCGCCCAAGAAAGGTTCCAGTCATATATTACGCATTATCAGAGAAATAGTTACGTTCACTCCGCAACATAAAGGTACTGACATTGGAGAAGGACTACGTTTCTTGACAAGTGCTATCAAAAAAAGAACCACATCGTTCTTAATATCCGATTTTATCACTAATAAGCCTTTCGAACAACAAATAAGAATCGCCGCTAACAAACACGATCTTGTTTGTTTGAGAATAACTGATAAAAGAGAACTGGTAATACCTAAAGTTGGCCTTGTAAAATTCAGAGATTCAGAGACTAACAAAGATGTATGGATTGACACTTCAATGAGTTCTTGGAACGAAGCTTATCAAAAACACATACAATCTGAATCAATCAAACTTAACAGAATTTTCGCAAACAACGGTATTGACAACACATTGATTTACACAGACATCGACTACGTCAAACCTTTGATGCAATTGTTTAAGAAAAGAGAATCAAGAAGATGAGAAAGATATTGCATTTTATAAATTTAATCTTTGCCATTACAATGATTTTGTCTATTGACAATCATTGTTTTGCACAAAACATTTATGCCAACGGAAGTATCGACAAAGACAGTATTCTTGCAGGCCAGACATTTAACTACAAGTTAGATGTTAGAATGCCAAGCGATTATATAGTCGATTGGAGTGAAATAAAAGACACTCTGAGTAAAAATATCGATGTTATAAAAAGAAGCGACATTTCCATGACACCTATTAATAATAGTGATGATGTCATTTTGTCTCAACTTTTAACAATGACAACTTTCGATACAGGCTACATTGAAATCCCTAAAATAGGATTAAAATATTCAAAATCAACCAACGACACAACCTCATATACTTGTTTTACTGAGTATATGGACATTTATGTACAAGCAGTACCAATAGACACTACAATGGCATATAAGCCAATCAAAATGCCTATTAAACAGAACATTACATTTGAAGAAACAATTCCTTACGTTGGTGGTGCAATAATTCTGGCAGCATTAATTTTATTGGCAATTTATCTAATCAGAAAATTCAACAAAAAAGAAGAAACAAAAGAGGAAGAAGTAAAACCACAAATTCCTGCTATTGTAACAGCAAGAGAAAAATTGTCACAGCTTAAAGAAGCAACTCTATGGCAATCAGGAAAGTTAAAAGAATATTATACCGACTTAACGGATATTGCAAGAGAATACCTTGAAGGTCAATTTAATATAGATGCAATTGAAATGACATCAGACGAAATTCTTGATGAAGTCAGAAAATTACAGTTAGACAATTCTACATTCAGCAAGTTACAGAACACACTTACAACCGCCGATTTAGTTAAATTTGCTAAGGCCAACCCAAGTCCTACACAAAACGAGATTTCTTTCAACGACATAAACTCTTTTGTTGAAGACAGTTACGTTTTCCATCAAGAGATGGAGAAGAAAAAGGCAGAAGAAGCCAAAGCAAAAAAATATGATTTTGAAAAAGAAACAACTGAAAACCAAGAAATGGAGGAAACAAAATGAGTTCGATAGAATTTGCATCTCCGCATTTCCTTTTGGGATTGATTATCATACCGTTATTCATTGTATGGTACATTTTCAATTGTAACAGACAACAAGCTTATGTTCGTTTTTCCGACACTGGATTTTTCGACAAACTTCCGAAGTCATGGAAAGTATATCTAAGACATAGCGTCTTTGTTTTAGAATTAGCAGCTTTAACGTTGTTTATCATAGCATTGGCACGTCCTCAAAGCAGTTCAAAGAAACAAAATGTAAATATAGAAGGTATTGATATTGTTTTGGCCATGGACATTTCGAGCAGTATGTTAGCCGCCGATTTAAAACCAGACAGATTAGAAGCCTCCAAAGCTGTTGCATCAGATTTCGTTATAGGACGTCCTGGCGACAGAATGGGATTGGTGGTTTTCAGTGGCGAGACTTTCACACAAGTTCCACTTACAACCGATCACGGCATGATGCTAAACATGCTGAAAGACATGAAATGCGGGATGTTAGAAGACGGAACAGCCATAGGCGATGGTTTGGCCTCAGCTGTCAGCAGATTGAAAGACAGCGAAGCCATCTCAAAAGTCGTAATTTTGTTAACAGATGGTGATAACAACGCAGGTTCCATCGACCCATCAACAGCAGCTGAAATGGCGAAATTGTTCGGAATCAGAGTTTATACAATCGGAGCAGGCACAAGAGGAACCGCTCCTTATCCAGTCCAAACACCTTTTGGTGGCGTTAAATATCAACAAGTTGAAGTAAACATCAACGAAACATTATTGCAACAAATCGCCAATGAAACCGGCGGAAAATATTTCCGTGCAGAATCAAAGGAAAAATTACAACAGATATATGACGAAATCGATAAAATGGAACGTTCAAAAATTGAAGTCAGCGAATACAAAAGACTTCATGAAGAGTTCTATCCTTTTGTGATATGGGCTCTTATCCTGCTCGGCTTGTCATTTATTTTAAAAAACACGATTTTCAAATCAATAACAGATTAATTTTACAACAATGGAAACTCACATTTTAAGATTTGAACATCCTGAATATTTATATTGGCTTTTGGCAATACCAATTTTCATTGCCATTTACATATTAATCCGAATATCAAACAAAAGACAATTCAAAAAATTTGCCGATTCTAAATTCGCAAGTTTCCTCGTACCTTTAGCTTCCAAATCAAGAAGCAACACAAAATTCATCATCTTTTTGTTCGTGATAATATTTGGAATACTCGCTGCCGCTAATCTTCAGACTGGTTCTAAAATGGAAGAAGTCAAAAGAGAAGGCATCGACTTATATTTCTGCGTTGACATTTCTAACTCAATGAATGCAGAAGACATTGCTCCAAATCGTCTCGAGCGCTCCAAACAAGCCATCAACAACTTGATTAACAAGCTTAACGGAGACAGAATCGGTATCATCATTTTCGCAGGAAACGCTTACGTCCAATTACCGATAACAACAGATTATGCAGCCGCAAAAATGTTCCTTTCTACAATTAATACCAACTTAATACCTTCCCAAGGAACAGAAATAGGAGCTGCTATCAATCTGGCAGCTAAATCGTTCGGTACAAGCGAGCATAGCAAAGCTATCGTTATAATTTCCGACGGAGAAGACCATGTAAACGGTGACGCAATCAAAGCAGCCCAAGAAGCAGCAAAATTAGGAATAAAAATCTATACTATAGGCATGGGATTGGAAGAAGGCGCTCCTATCCCAATATATAACCAATACGGCAAAAAAACAGGATACAAAAAAGATAGAGAAGGCAATATCGTAATTACTAAATTGGACGACAACATGTTACGTCAAATTGCTGAAATTGGAGACGGCTTATATAGAAGAGCCAGCAACTCTAATGTTGGACTTGATGACATTTTCAACGAAATTAACAAATCTGAAAAATCTGAAATTGAATCTAAAGTGTTTACCGATTATGAAGATCAATTTCAATGGTTTGTCGGAGCAGCAATAATTCTTTTAATAATTGAACTCCTGATTTCTTCTGGCAAGAAAAACTGGGAAACTAAATTCAACTTTTTTGAACCAAAAGATGAAAACGATAAATAAAATAGGTGTAGGCATATTATTTGCCATTATTAGTCTGAATGCGAACGCTCAGACAGATAAAGGTCATATAAGACTGGGCAACAAAGATTTTAAAAACGGTAATTTTTCAGAAGCTGAGGTAAATTACAGAAAATCATTAGATAAGGAATATAATCCCAAAGCTCAGTTCAACTTAGGCGACGCTTTATACGAACAGAAGAACTACGAAGAAGCAGCTAAAGCCTTCTCTGGAGTTACAGAAAGAAACATTTCAAAAAACTTTGAAGCTGATGCATTCTACAATCTTGGCAATACTTTAATGGCACAAGAAAAATACGGCGAAGCATTTGAATCATACAAAAAAGCATTAAAGGCAAACCCAGACGACAACGACGCAAGATATAATTTAGAATATGCTCGATGGAAAATGATTCAACAACAACAGCAGCAACAACAGCAGCAACAAAATAACGACCAACAACAGCAAGAACAAGAACAAGAACAAGAACAAGAACAAAATCAGCAACAACAACAACAACAGCAACAACAGCAACAACAGCAAGAACAATCTAACAACGATAATCAGCAGCAACAACAGCAACAACAGCAGCAACATCAAATGTCGAAAGAAGATGCAGAAAGAATGTTAAAAGCCCTTGAAAATCAAGAGAAAGAAACAATGGAAGAAATGAATGAGAAGAAAGCATCTCAAATGCAAAAAAGAAAATCACAAAAAGATTGGTAGTATTAAATAAGGTTTTATTTTTGCAATTAAATTTAAAAAAATGAAAAGAAAACTCCTATACATAATAGCATTCATATTTATCACAGCATATTCTGTTGATGCTCAGACAGATGTTATTTTTAATACTATATGTAAAAAACAAGTCAGCGTTGGCGAACAATTTCAAGTTTCATACGAATTAAACGGTGACGGCAAAGATTTCAAATCTCCAAATTTCAATAATTTTGAAGTTATTGGCGGTCCATTTAAATCGACAAGTTCGAGCGTTCAAATAATTAACGGTTCCGTTACAAAAACCAACACACAGACTTATTCATTTCATTTGCGTGCCATCAAAGAAGGAACATTCATGATTCCACAAGCGTCAATAACTGTTGACAAAAAGAAAATCACAAGCGAACCTTGCGAAATCAATGTTGTTGCATCACAAAATGGAAGCAAATATTCAGGAGGAAACACAAGCGGCTCGACACAAATCAGAGATGTTAGCAGAGAAGTTTTTCTTGAAGCTATTCCAAACAAAAAGAAAGTATTTCTTGGCGAACAAATAATGCTTACATACAAAATATATTACACAATACCAATCTCACAACTATCTGTTTCCAAATCACCTTCATACTCAGGTTTTTGGACAAAAGACGTCACTGACAACAATGGAACATTGCAACAGTCAGCCATCATGAGAGACGGCCAACAATACAATGTTGCAACAATTCAGGAAATCGTTTTATTTCCACAAAAGACAGGAAAATTAACTATCGACCCATTAGATATAAGCTGCGTTGCTCAAATAAGACAACAAAGGAACAGAAGCCAAGGATACGATCCTTTCGAAGAGTTTTTTGGCGATGTATTGGGAACATCTTATACGAATGTAAGAAAAGACATTAAATCTCAACCAATTACAATTGAAGTTGAGCCTTTACCAACAGCCAACAAACCTGATAGCTTCAAAGGAGCCGTTGGCCAATTTACATTCACTTCTAAAATAGACAAAAACGAACTTAAAGTCAACGAAGCCTTTACATTAACATTGACCGTTTCAGGAAAAGGAAATATCGAATTGTTGGAATTACCAAAACCAATATTCCCTCCTGATTTTGAAGTTTATGACCCAAAAATAACATCGTCAGTAAAAGACAATGCACTTGGAATAAGCGGAAGCAAGAAAGCAGAATATATCATAATTCCAAGAGTTTCAGGCGATTTCAAAATAGAACAAACCAAGTTCTCTTATTTCAATCCATCATTAGGAAGATATGAAACATTAAGTTCTGATGTTCATAACATACAAGTCAACAAAGGCGACGCCACATCAGGAAGTGGAGCAATTTACACCCCTGGCCAAGCTGATATAAAATACTTAGGCAAAGATATTCAACACATTAACACAAACGACTATAAATTAAGCATCACTGGCGTAATGTTTTATAAGTCACCTTTATATATTATCATTTTAGTTTTGATGACAGTAATCTTCATTGCAGCAATTATCATCAATAACAAAATAAACAAGTTCAACAAAAACAAGGTGTTAGTAAAAAACAAACAAGCTACAAAAGTCGCAAAGAAACGCCTTTTAAATGCATACAAGTACTTAAACGACAATAATCAAAACGGTTTTTACGAAGAACTTTCTCAAGCATTATGGGGATATATCTCTGACAAATTGAATATCACACGTTCACAATTATCAATGGACACAGTTAAAGAAATGATGTTGAACAAAAATGTCGGTGAAGATATTGTAAATGAATTTGTCGATTTGTTAAACAGCTGCGAATTCGCAAGATTTGCACATAGTGACCCAAGTAAAAAAATGGACGAATTATACCATAAAGGTTTAGAATTGATAACAAAGGCCGAGAAACTTTTAAAATAAAAGACATGAAAAACACAACACATACTATAATAAGATTAGCTATAATGTTAGTTATGGCATTCGTCATGACAACAGAAACTAAAGCACAAAAGCCAGAAGATTTGCTTGCAAAAGCCAACACCTTATATAATGAGAGCGCATACGACTCAGCAGCAGTTGTATATGAAAGTATTATTAATAAAGGTTATTCTTCAGCCACTCTATATTATAATTTGGGCAACACCTATTATAAATTAGGCAATTATCCATTGGCTATATTTTATTACGAAAAATCGTTAAAACTTGATCCTCAAAATGATGATACCAAGCACAACATAGAAATTGCAAAGGCATTCATCAGCGACAAAATAGAAAACGTTCCTGTTTTTTTTGTTAAGACATGGATAAAAAACATAAGCGACACATTCAGCATCGGAACATGGTCAATAATAACATTGATTGTTTTTGGACTTTTATTAATTTGTCTGTTTTTCTATTTTACAACAAGAACAAGAATTATTAAAAAAAGCATGTTCTTCACCAGTTTGATATTTATTATTCTAACAATAAGCAGTTTTAGCATTTCAACAAAGAAATATAATTACCTAAAGAGTCACAATGAAGGAATTATAATCATACCAACAATTACAGTAAAGAGTTCTCCATCATCAACGAGTGTTGATTTATTTGTGTTACATGAAGGCTCAAAAGTAAAAATACTCGACAGCACTGATAATTGGGACAAAATTAAAATTGCTAACGGAAGTATTGGGTGGTTGCCATCATCAACCATTATCAGATATTAAGATAAGTATTTGATATTTTGTTTATTAGAAACACGACATACAACATTTATGTTTTTTTAGAAAAAATTAATGTTTTTTTTATAAAAAATAACTTGCGTGTATTCAAAAATTATAGTAATTTAGCACCCTTAAAAGGTGAATTATATATTAGTAATAAATATCTAAATTGAGTGATATGAAAAAAAGATTTTTACCAATTAGTTTGCTTTTGACAATCATTATCTTAGCGCAAACAAGTTTTGTAGTGAATGCAAACGGTGATTCCGGAAAATACAATCCGAGAACAACGATGCAACCAACTGCACAATCATTTATGAAGAGTATTCGCGCCAACCAAGAAACTGGCTTAATCGATCCAGTATGGGTACTTGAAGCGACAAAAGACTCACAAACAAGAGAAGGTGAATTAAACTGGACATCATTAGGACCAGACAACTACGGTTCTTTAACAAGAGGTCTCATTTATGACAATCAAGATGCAACAAGCAAAACTCTTTACATCGGTACAATGGGTGGCGGCATCTACAAATCAGTAAATGGCGGTATCACATGGAAAACCGTAAGCACCAACTTAATGGTAAGTTGCATGGTACAAACAGAAAATGGTGACATTTATGTTGGTACAGGTGATGGCCGCAGCGCTCACAACCAAAACGGTCTCTCAGACCTCAACTATGAAAATAGTTTCATTGGCAGCGGCATCTACAAATTAACAGGTGAAACATTAACACAAATCGAAAGCACATCAGCATTCGTCAACGATTTAGCAGTATTTGGCAACAAAGTTTACGCTGCAACAAACGAAGGCATTAAAGTTTATGAAAACAATGCATGGACAACATTAATCGAAGGCGAAGCTTACGGCATTGAAATTTGCGCAGACGGTGAATACATCGCTGTTGTTGATTATGATGTATATGTTTCTACAGAAAACGGTCCTAAAGTCATCACAACAGGTGAAGAAAACATGTTGCCATCATCAGAAACATACAAAATGGTTGCTGTAGCTCCATCAGATCACAATTACATGTATGTAGCTTATTTGACATCATCAAACGGAACAGGCAACATCTACGTAACAAGTGACCACGGTACAACATGGCAAACAGCTTATACATCAACAACATTGTACGACATTTTCGGTTCACGCGGCTTATTAGACAACGCAATGACTGTTTATCCAAACGACCCAAGAAAAGTTTTAATCGGTGGTATTAACCTTTGGGTTATGAGAGATGAATTAAACAACGGCATTTACAGATTAGAATGCTTGTCAAGTGGCAGTGGCTTCCAAATCGCACAATCAGGTGGTTTGTTCTACTACAACTACTCATACATTCACTCAGGTATCCAAAACATAGTTTTCAATCCTAAAAATGCAAACGAATTCTTCGTTGGTAGCGAAGGTGGTGTATTCAAAGGTACATACAACACAACTGACGGTTATCAATTTGAAGGTATGAACCGCTATATGATTGACGCAGAAAACCACACATCTGTAACAAGAATGTTCAGCGTTGGTTTCTCAGGAAAAGACAATAACCAAGCATTAGGCGGCAGCCTCGATCACGGTACAATCTTTATCACAGGCGACAAATCAATCAACGAAGAAGATCAAGCTGGTAGCGCAATCTTCCCTAACGACATTGCAACAACAAACGCTGCAGAAACATACGGTGCATTCGACTACACAAAAGCTGCAGGACCATGTGCTATTTCAACAATCAATCCAAACGCTATGTATGTTACAGTAACAGGTGGCTACAGCATCGGCACTCCACTCTTCAGAACACAAACAGCTGGTGTTGACTATGACAAAGAAAACTTCTCATATTCAGCAACAGAAAGTTCAGCATACATCAAAAACACTAATGCTTTCAGAACACCTATAGCATTGTTCGAAAACTACAACGATACAAAAGCAGAAAACACAACAAAATACTACGCAAAAGAAGACTTCAACGCAGGTGACGTTGTTATGATTCAAAGTTCAAATGCAAATTACCCATTTGAATATACACTTACAGAAAACTTACCAGCAGGCGACTCAATCGAAGTAAAAGACATCATTTCTTCAACATTCATGGTTGCTATCGAAAAGAAAGTTTTAATGACAAGAGACGCTTTGAAGTTTGACGAAGTAGCAAATTGGTGGGAAATCGCATCAATTACAGGTATTCCAAATGCTCTTTCAATCTCAGCTGACGGTGATGTAGCATACGTAGGTACATTAACAGGTGAATTATATAGAATAGCTGGCATTACAGACGCTATCTCAGAAGAAAAAGCTTTAGGAATTGACGCTATCCAAGGTGTTGACGGCAACGATTCAATTGCTGCAGTTCCAAGCGTAATCTCATTAAAAGGATTAGACGCTACAGCATTCAACGGACAAGCTATCACAAGCATCGCTATCGACCCACAAAATTCAGATAACATAATCGTTACATTAGGTAACTATGGCAACACTGATTATGTATTCTACTCAACAAACGGTGGTACATCATTCACTTCAAAACAAGGTGACTTACCAACAATGCCAGTTTATTCAAGCATCATTGAAAAAACAACAGGCAAAGTTATCCTCGGAACAGAAAACGGTATATATTCATCAGAAAACATGACATCATGGAAACAAGATGGTCTTTCAAATGTTCCTGTAATGGATCTTAAACAACAAATTGTTAAAAACCACGATCCAAAATATATCTACCTTGTTGACGAAGTTGGCGAAGTAACAACAACAGAATATCTTGGTGTTTCAAACGAAGGTATCATCTACGCAGCAACATACGGTAAAGGTTTATACAAATGCGAAACATACAAAGTTAACAACAATGGCAGTGAAGTAAGCATCAACGAAAACGTTGCTAACAATGTTGAATTAAGCATCTATCCTAACCCAATCGTTAGCGAAGCAACAATCAGCTTCAATATCGAAAAACCTGCACAAGTAACATATCAAGTTTATGACTTATCAGGTCGCATGGTTATGAACAATGTTTTGGGTAACTACGCACAAGGTTCACACAAAGCTAACTTCAACGTAGAAGCTCTTTCAGCTGGTACATACATCATTAAAGTTCAAGCTGGAAACGCATCTAACACATCAAAGATTTTAGTTTACTAATAAATAAGTAACCATAACAAAAAAGAGCATCAGATTTGATGCTCTTTTTTTTATTATTTAAATCAAATGATTTTCTATTTCAAAACCATATAAGCAATTAAAAAGCTTTTTCTTTTTGGTAATATCTATAATTACTATAAGCTGGACAATAACTACTCGGATGACATGAAGTCATAACAACTCCTAAAAAGAATGTAATAAGCAATAAATACAATATTTTTTTCATTAGATTTAATATTTAAATTATTTTAAATTTCATTATGCAAAATAACGATATTTTGTCGATATTTGTATATTAATATTAAAATTAATTTTAATGACTAACGTAAGGAAACCTGACATAGAAGAAAAGTGGTATGAGGCTTTGAAAAAAGAATTCGAAGCATCGTATTTTGCTGATATAAAATCTTTTCTTATAGAGGAAAAGAGACAGCATATTGTATATCCTCCATCACCTCTTATCTTTAATGCATTCAACCTCACACCTTTCGATGATGTAAGAGTTGTGATATTAGGACAAGACCCTTATCATAATGTAGGACAAGCGCATGGTCTCGCCTTCTCCGTTCCTGATGGGATACAAAAACCGCCAAGCCTTCTTAATATCTTTAAAGAATTAAATCAAGACTTAGGAATTCAGATTCCTGCAAACGGCAATTTAGAAAAATGGGCCAAAGAAGGAGTTTTGTTGCTCAACGCATCACTGACAGTAAGAGCACACATGGCGGCATCGCACGCCAAAATAGGATGGCAGCGCTTCACCGATGCCGCCATCAAAGCCCTTTCTGACAAGAAGCAAAACCTCGTATTCATTCTATGGGGTAACTATGCAATAGCAAAAGAAAACCTCATAGACCATAACAAACATCTAATATTAAAAACTGTTCACCCTTCTCCCCTCTCTGCTTCACGTGGTTTCTTCGGCTGCCGTCATTTCTCAAAAACAAACGAATATCTTATAAAAAATAATATTAAACCTATTGATTGGAGTCTTTGAAAAGACAACAAGACAACAAGACAACAAGACAACAAGACAACAAGACAACAAGTATATAATATGAAGAAATTAGTATTTGCAACTCACAATGCTCATAAGTTAGAAGAGCTTCGAGCTATTATAAAGAATTTTGACATCGTTGGTTTGACAGACATCAATTGTCATGAAGATATTATAGAAGATGCCGACACTTTGGATGGCAACGCCAAAATAAAGGCTGACTTTGTCACTAATAATTTTCATATCGACTGTTTCGCTGATGACACAGGATTGGAAGTTGACGCTCTTGATGGCGCTCCTGGCGTTTATTCGGCACGCTACGCAGGAGAAGGATGCAGCTACCAAGATAATGTTAATAAACTTTTAGAAGCTCTTAAAGGCGTCGAAAACCGCAAAGCTCGCTTCAGAACAGTAATAGCTCTTAACTTAAATGGAGAACAGCATTTCTTCGAAGGTAAGGTTGAAGGAGTCATCACCAAAGAACAACATGGCAAAAAAGGTTTCGGATACGACCCTATATTCCTTCCTGACGGATTCGACCAGACATTCGCTGAAATGTCGATGGATGTTAAAAACAAAATCTCTCACAGAGGCAGAGCAACTCAAAAACTTATTGAATTCCTAAATTCTAAAACAATAATTTAATAAACAACATACTATGAAAAAATTACTTACATCTTTAGTTATTGTTTTATTCTTGTGCAGTCATATTGATGCTCAAGAATATGTTTCGACACAACCTCAAACAAGAGGCGTACTTATCGAGCATTTTGGCGGAATACATTGCGGTTATTGTCCCGATGGACATAGAATAGCGAATGAAATTGCAGCTGCTAATCCTGGCAAGGTATGGGTATCCAGCATACATGCAGGAGGCTACGCCCCTACGTCATATCCTAACTTCAACACAAATGATGGTAATGAAATACATGACAGCTTCGAAATATCAGGTTACCCAGCTGGTGTTGTAAACCGCACTACAGACAACGGTGTCTCAAGAGCCGTGTGGGAAAGCTATACAAACGAACAACTCGCAGAAACAGCCGAATGTAATATCGGAGGCCAAGTGGTAATCAATCGCGCAACACGTACCGCTACTTTCGAACTGGAATTCTATTACACTTCAACAAGCGAATGGAACGCCAATCAATATAACATCATCATGTTGCAAGATAGCATCTGGGGCACACAGTCTGGCGGCAGTTCTAACCCTTCTCAATATGTCAACGGACAATACTGCCACATGCACACCTTCCGCGACGCTATCACTCCATCTCATGGTTCAGAACTTGCTCCAACAACCGCAGGTTCATACATCCCAATAGAGTTAACATACCAAATTCCTGACGTAATAGGAAATCCTAACGGCGTTGACGTTGACTTGAACAATATTCATTTCTTGGTTTTTGTAACCGGCAATTCAATAGGCCAAAACAAAGCATCACGTCCTATCCTTAATGTAACAGAATTGGAATGTATAATAGAAGGAACATCAGAAGCCAACTACGCCAGAATTAAAAAGATTACGGAATCAGAAAACTTCTACTGCTCAAATGAAAAAGCTATAACATTGGCTGTGGAAAATGTAGGTACCAATGCTATTTCTTCATTGCAATTCGAGTCAAAAGTGAATGACGGAAATGCCATCCAACACTCATGGACTGGCAATATTCCTGCTGGACAGGAAATGAATATCGACATTGAAATAGAACTTTCAGAAGGTGACAATGATGTTATAGTTGAGATAGTGAAAGTCAATAATGAAGACTTTGAAGAATCAGCAACTGAAGTTATTACCAACGATGGCTGGTTTGACATAGAAATAAACGGTTTGGAAGAAGAAATCACTATAGAAGTAGCACAAGACAAATACGGTGATGAAATATCATGGAGTCTCTATGGTCCAGATAACTCTGTCATAGCATCTGGAGGTCCATATAGCAAATTAAACAGCAATGGAATATTATTGCACGAACATAAAGTCAATGTCAAGGCTGGCGAGTGTTTGAAATTCGTCATCACTGACAGCTACGGCGATGGTTTCTGCAGCACCTACGGCGATGGTTATTACAGAATACTTAATGCTAATGGAGATGTCGTATTAGAAAAAAGCGGTGACATTGGACCAAAAGCAGAACATATATTATCTGTAATATCTGACGAAGTAGTCATAGAAAATATTGAAGCTGAAATCTGTGAAGGCGAAGATTACACTGAATACGGATTCGAATTCATCGAACCAGAAGCTGGCACTTACAACGAACAAAGTACTTATAACGGTATCATTTATAAGCTGACTCTCATCGTACACGCAAATCCTGTTGTTACTATAGAAGGTAGCGAGCAAATAAATCTCGGCGAAAGCGTAACATTGACAGCAAACGGAGCTGACACTTACTTATGGTCAACAGGCGAGACAACAGCTTCTATAACAGTATCTCCAGAAGAGACAACTACATATTCTGTTGTTGGTACAGCAAACGGCTGCGAAGGCTCAGCGGAATTCACTGTCAACGTAACTGTCGGCATAGATGAAAACATAAATGCTGAAGCTACAGTTTATCCAAATCCTACAAACGGCAATTTGAACGTCACAGCTAAGTCAATGACAAATATCAGCATCATCAATGCTTTAGGTCAGACTGTCTTCAGCCAAGATGTAGATTCGGACAATGAATCAATCGATATGACACAATACAATGCCGGAGTCTATATGGTACGAATTGTAACAGAAAACGGCATCAACATAAAACGTGTTAATGTTGTGAAATAAACTTAATTAAAATCTCAAAACATCAGGATCTCAGAATAATTTCCGTTTCTGAGGTCCTGATATTCTAAAATTCTAAAGTTCTATCAAATAGAGGAAACGGATTCTACATCGTTTCTATTAATTCTTCATATAAAGCATTAAGTCCGAGCCACCAATATTTAGTTTGCTCAATCTCCAATTTAGCATATACCGATGAGTTATAAACCATTTTAATAGCTGATACTTCATCAGAAGCAAAACCATTCTCAACAAGACGATTGGCTAATTGTGCTACTTTATTCGGCAATAACAAATACACGTTATCTTGATTTATTTTTGATCTGTTTCATAATTTCACCTCCTCATAACCAATAAAAGTAAGACATTTTAATGATACTTCTGTATGAAATAAGATTTGATCAACAAGTTTATATGTCTTCAACCTTTTAATTAATTCTTAGTTTAACCCATCGCTGAGCCTGCATAATATCTGTTGTTGTATTTACGTCAGCTTCAACGCGTGCAACAACCAATTTACGGCCTTCGAAATCAACAGCAGTGTTGTGTGTTGTAGATGTTACGTGCTTCAGCGACAGCTTTTTCTTGCATCATCTGCGTTATTATGTTTTTTATGACAAAATAAAAAAACCGGCTTACGCCGGATTTTATTTTTACTAGACGACCGCACGGCTCTTAAATGCCGTGCGGAAATAAATTAAATGAACCAAATAAATTGAATACGCTTCGCTTTTATTCTAAGACTGGGCGCACGCTCCGACCGTCGTAACGGAAGTAGTCGTACATGACGTGATCGCTACTATAGAAGCAGAGGATGCACGCACCGTAGCTACTGCTTTCGTCAGGCGTTGAACACCAATAGCTACCGTAGCCTCCAACGTAGTTGAGCGACGACCCGCCGCGATAACCAACAGCAGGAAGAAAAATACTGTTACCGTTAGGTCCTTTCACTTTATATCCGTTAACGCCATTCTGTGTTGTCCATGTCCACGTGCATCTATCTTTCAATTCTTGCATTTCTGCTCTTGTAGGCATTCTCCAACTTCCTCCCCAGTTAGCTGTAGCTGCATCGTAACTGGAATTGCCTGAAATGTCATTCATTGTTTTGCCGTATGTCTTACTATTGTCAGATGTATATGATGATTTTGTACTTGTCTCTCCCCATGCAAAATAATCTCCGTATTCTTCTGGCTTGTTTGCTCCTACATTACAAGTCGCCCATTTAACGCTTAAACCCAAATCAACGTAGTCGTGGCCGTCAACTCTGTTTGCATTCGAGAAGTCATTTGCATACGAAGAAGCAGATGTAGTTTTACCAGAACATCTAATCATAAATACAAAATTCCTCAATACTTTTATCTTCTCTGGTAAAGAAAGAGATGCAGTTTGCGCATTTGTTGGCAAAATGTTTTTTGAAACGGTACTTTCAATAAGATTTCTAAGATATGAAGTTTTGATGGCATAACCAACATTCTCGGCACCAGTGTGTTTCGAACTGACAATTCCAACCAAGTTGCCTTTATAATCAAATAAAGGTCCTCCACTATTACCCGGTTGAATTGGCGCTGATATTTGGTACAACGACACATCACCTTGAAAACCAGTTCTAGAACTTATAACACCTGTCGTTAGTTTTATTTCTTCGCCCATTGTACTTATCAAAGGATAACCCAGAACAAAAATATCTTCTCCTACATCTGACACAGAAGTTTTAACATTATAAGGTATAGTACCAAAACCTGTAAAATTAGAATCAGACACTTTCAACAAAGCTATATCATTAAATTTATCAGTAGCAACGACTTTTGCATTATATTTTGTTGGAAAATCACCTTTTATACCATGTATCCAGATAGATTCTGCATTTTCAATGACATGATAATTTGTAACGATATAACCGTCTTTCAAAGCAAACCCACTACCAGACCATTCTTGAGAATTTACTCTGTTTGCTAAAAAGAAAGTCATCAAAATAATAAATATGCATTTTATAATCTCAATATGCTTCATAATCATTTATATCTTTACAAAATTTCCTAACTAAATATCTTTACAAAAGTAAAAAATATTTTCAAATGACAGTAGCGGTGTATAATTTAATTTTGCCAATTCACTTAGTTTTTGGTGAAGCGACTTAGGTTAATCGCCACCAATGCGTTAGGGATTGGAGCGGCATCCTTTTGGAGCGCAGCGGAAAAAGATAGAGCGGAAAGCCCGACGGCGTAGCCGGAACGCCCAAAAGAAAAGACAACGCACAACAGACAACAGACTTTGAGTATGCGTTTTTTGCTCTGAACTCTGAGCCTTAAGCAAACGGTGCCTTCGACAATTTCAGGCACCGCCAACCGCCAATTGTCCATTTTTACCTTTCAATTTAAAAGTCACGTAGTGACGACAGAATATAGGCAGGCGGTGGAGTGCTAAGCACGGAACCCCTGCATTTATGACCGGACTGATATTAAAAGTGCTGTAGGCACGACAGAGACTGAATTCCTGTCGTGCCTACAGCACTTTGATTTTCTGGTGGAAATTATTTTGCAGGGATTTCGCACTGCGTGCTTCATCACCTGCCTATTGTCTGACGCCCCTACGGAGCCGATTTCTAATTTATTAGACGTGTCAACGTGGATTTATTTTATGGTAACGTTGACGCGTCTCTACGTTATTTAAAGGTTGATGCCTTTTTTCAAGACTTCCATTGCCTTGTCGATGCCATCGACATTCTTGCCGCCTGCTGTAGCGAGTGTCTTCTGACCGCCGCCACCACCTTGGATTTCCTTAGCAGCTTCTCTGATCATCGCGCCAGCATCCCATTTACGTTCGTCAACGAGTGACTGAGGTAACATGACGCACAATGCTGGTTTGCCTTCGAAGATACCGCCCATAAGAAGGATAGCTTCAGCATCGAGTTCTTTCACTGATGTAGCGATAGTTCTCATTTGGTTGACGTCAGCTTCAACGCGAGCGATGACTAACTTGCGACCT
>JAZQVL010000123.1:0-1702 GCA_045631805.1 Bacteroidales bacterium
CCTGCTGTTCCTTATACAGTAGAGGAAATCGTGAGAGAAGCTAAGTCAGCTGTCGACGCTGGCGCTGCTATCGTTCACCTTCACGTCCGTTTCGACGACGGCACTCCAACACAAAACGCTGCTCGTTTCCAAGAATGCGAAGAAGCTATCTACAAGGCATGTCCTAACGTAATCTTGATTCCATCAACAGGCGGCGCTGTCGGAATGACACCAGACGAACGTCTTCAGTCAACAGACACAAACCCACTTCCAGAAATGGCAACATTGGACTGCGGTACATGTAACTTCGGCGACGAAATCTTCGACAACACAATGCCAACGATGCGTGCTTTCGGCAAACGTATGTTAGAACGCGGCATCAAGCCAGAATACGAATGCTTCGAGATGGGTCACATCGACACAATATTAAATATGGCTCGTAAAGGTGAAGTGCCAGCTGCTCCAATGCAGTTCAACTTCGTCCTCGGCGTTCCAGGCTGTACACCAGCTACAGTAGCTAACCTCTGCTGGATGGTCAACGCAATTCCTGCTGGTTCAACATGGACAGCAACAGGTATCGGCCGTCACGCTTTCCCAATCGCAGCGGCAGCTATCGCTATGGGCGGTAACGTAAGAGTCGGTTTCGAAGACAACTTATATCTCTCAAGAGGCGTCCTCGCTAAGTCAAACGGCGAACTCGTCGCTAAGGTCGTTCGTCTCGCTAAAGAACTCGGTCGTGAAGTAGCAACTTCAGACGAAGCAAGAGAAATCTTAGGACTTAAACCTAGAAAATAATGCATAATTCATAATGCACAATGCATAATTTATGAAGAGCTGCTGTTATAATGACGGCAGCTTTTTTGTTTAAGACAATGGACAATGGACTTTGAGTGTGCTGTGGGCTATTTGTTTTTCATTGATAAAAATATTTCTTTTTGTTGTTCTATTACTTGCGTTAACTCTTCTTCTGAAGGAAGGTAATTCATATATTGAGATGCGAATAATTGTTTGTTGCCATTAAGCACCGAGTAACGAACTATCGTCTTGTCTGTTTCTGTACATAAAAGAATACCTATTGTTGGATTGTCATGTTCTCCTTTCTTGAAATCATCATACAACCTTACATACATATCCAATTGACCGATATCTTGATGAGTGATAGCATGATTTTTTAGTTCAATAATTACGAAACAATTTAGTAAATAGTTGTAAAACACAAGATCTATGTAAAATTCAGATGTTTCAGTGCGAATCAGTTGTTGTCGTGCTACAAAAGAGAAACCTTTGCCAAGTTCCAATAAAAAATTCTGCATTTGGTCAATAATTGCTTGTTCTAAATCGGATTCAGTGTAACTTTTGTTTTGTGGTAAACCAAGAAATTCTAATACTGCTGGATTTTTTATGAAAAATAGTTTGTCGTTTTGATATTCGGAGGTCTTATTCAACATGTCTTGTTTGGTATCATCATTAGCTTGTGAAGATAACATTCGATGATAGTACAAGGTGTTTATGTTTCTGTCAAGAGTTCTATATGACCACATTTGTTTGCTTGCTTCTTCTTCGTACCATTTTCTTGCATCAGAATTTTTTACTCTCAATAATCTTTCATAATGAGACCAACTAAGTAATGGTGTAGATTCTGCCGACATGTCGGCAGAATTTGTAAGTCGTTGAATGTTAAATAAAATTGCTTGAATTTCCAAAGACTTCTCTCGGAGAATCC
>JAZQVL010000124.1:0-50068 GCA_045631805.1 Bacteroidales bacterium
GCTAAATACGCTGGCGTACCAGTATGGAACGGTTTGACAAACGAATTCCACCCAACACAAATCTTGGCTGACTTCTTAACAATGACAGAACACACAGACAAACCATTAAACAAAGTTACTTTCGCTTACGTTGGCGACGCTCGTTTCAACATGGGTAACTCTTTGATGGTCGGTGGTGCTAAGATGGGTATGGACGTTAGAATCGTCGCTCCTAAATCATTACAACCAGATGCAGAACTCGTAGCTACATGCCAAGAAATCGCTAAAGAAACTGGCGCAACAGTTACAGTTACTGACAACGTTGAAGAAGGCGTTAAAGGTTGTGACTTCTTATACACAGACGTATGGGTATCAATGGGTGAACCAGCTGAAGTATGGGCAGAACGTATCAGCTTGTTAAAACCTTACCAAGTAAACGGCGAAATGATGAGAATGACTGGCAATCCAAAATGTAAATTCATGCACTGCTTACCAGCTTACCACAACTTAGAAACACAAGTTGGTCGCGACGTTTACAAACAATTCGGTCTCGATGGCGTTGAAGTTACAGAAGAAGTATTCGAATCAGAAAATTCTATCGTATTCGACGAAGCAGAAAACAGAATGCACACAATCAAAGCTGTTATGGTAGCTACATTGGGTGACTGATTTATATAAGACGACAAGTCTAAAAGACAACAAGACTACAAGTGGAGGCGCAAAATTTTGCGCCTCTATTTTTTTACCATCTGTAACAAGAGCTGCATCTCTTTTTATTCTTTTGAACATTCGTTGGCTTGTAGTATGCCTGCGAACATGATGTTATAAATAACATCGCAGTTAAAATAAGTATTATAAATCGTATCTTTTTCATAGTTTAAATTTTATTTTTTAATCCATAATGCAGGATTGACTGTGGTTTTGTTTTCTTGCCAAATCTCAAAATGCAATATTGTTTTTCCATCGCTGACATTAGTGTGAATTCTGCCTATTTCTTGTCCAGTGCTGACTTTATCTCCTACTTTTACAAATACTTTCTCAAGATTTGAATATAATGTGAAATATAAACCATGTCTAATTAAAATGACATTGTTGCCGCCTTGACTTGTTATGAAACATATCTCTCCATCAAAGACACTTCTTGCTTTAGCTCCTTTTATAGTGCTGATGTCGATGCCGTTATTATTGACAGTCACTTTTTTCTGTGTCGGATGTTGACTAAGTCCATATTTTCCTGTAATGATTCCTTGTTCAACAGGATATGGCAGTTTGCCTTTGTTTTGCGCGAAATTGGAAGAGAGATTGTAATCAATTGATTTGACGTTGTTTTTCTTGGCAGCCTCTTCCCTTTCCTTGGCTTTGCGTATTTCTTCCGCTATAATCTTCTCAATCTGTTTTTTAAGTTCTTTTGTCTCGTTTTCTTTTTTCTTTATGTCTTTTTGAATCTGGCTTTCTTTCTTTTTCAAAGAGGCGATGTCTTTATTTAAATTATCACGTTCTTTAAGCAAAGTGGCTTTTTCTTTTTTCTCTTCGCTTAAAATTTTCTCAATCTCGTTCTTGTTCTTTTGGTTCTTCTCTAATTGAATGTTGATTTTTATTTGCGTAGAGTCAATCTCTTCGATTTTTTCCTTAACCAAACCGTTCAATTCTTGGATGTAACGCATTCTTCTGATAGCTTGATTAAAATCCTCTGACGAGAAAATAAAAAGCAGATTGTTGGCTTTACCTTTGTTTCTGTAGCATATAACCAATAAGTTGGAATATTCTTTTCTGTACAAAGCGAGGTCTTTTTCCAATGCGGAAATCTCTTTTTTGTTTTCTTGAATGTCTTTGTTTAGTGCATTAACTTGACTTTGATATGTCTTTATCAGACTCTCTCTTTGGTTGATTTGTGTCTGTAACAATGTCACTTGGTTGATTGTCGCTTCCTTGTCTTTGGCTGTTTCTTTTAATAATTTCTCAGCTAATTTAATGTCTTTCTGTATCGTTTTGATTTTTTTCTCCAACGATTCAACGGTCTGGCTTTTTCCGGAAAATGCGATTAGGAAAAAGAATAAAAGAGGAAGTATTATCTTGTTATTCTTTACCATAATAATATTTGTTCGAATTTTGATGAAATGTTAAATGGAAACTCCAATTTCTCTACTGCTTTTATATCAGAATAATTTATCTCAATACTAAACTTATAGTTATCAACTGTTTCAAAAATAATTTTAGAAGGCATAAGCTTTCCATTGACATTTTGAAACTCGTCGTATTTAATTTGAAGTTTTCTTTCGTTTGCGCTTAATTCTTTTATTTCGTATTCGCTTATTTTAAATGTTTCAGGCATGACCCAAACGTCTTTTGTCAACAATGAAAGTTCTTCATTATCTTTAGAGTTCTTTATTTTCTTTGTTGTTTCAAGTTTGTATTTGCCATTTTCTATTGTGACTCTATATTTGTCGCTGCGTTTTATTTGGGTGTCGTTGCCAGTCAGCAAATCTTGTATAAATTGTATTGATGGCTCGATTGGCAGTTTGTTCTCGAAATAATCAAGACTTTCTGCAAGATAAGTTCTTGTGTTTCTGTTGATATATTTTATTGAGTCAGGAGTTATCATAATTCTTCCGACTTCAATGCCGACTTTGAGCGATAAAGAAATCCATATTACGCTATCGTTCTGTATTCTCATTTGTCCTTTCAGACCTAATTTGTTGTCGCCTTTTACGCTGACGCCAATTTTAGCTTCAAGATTATCGAAATCAAATTGGTTGTCATCAATCTCTCTTATGATATGATTAGCCGACATCATTTTGATCGATGAAGTCTCTTTATTTGTTGAACAAGAACTTACAAAAAAGCCAAAAGCCAAAAGCCAAAAGCTAAAAGCTAAAAGCCTTGTAGTCTTTCCCTCGGTCGCTGAGCTTGTCGAAGCGCCGACAGTTGTGCCTTCGACAGGCTCAGGCATCGTGCACGTAGTCTTGCAGTCTTTATTATTCATAAATCTTCTCGTCTTTTATTTTTTTGTCAATTAAATCTGATGTTCCGCCTATTTTTTTAGCTTTTTTCCAATTATGAATGGCATTTTTGGTGTCACCCATTTTAAATAATATGTCGCCGTAATGTTCAAAGTTGATTCCTTGTGGTGTTTTGTCGTAAGATAATACTTTCTCCATCCATTTTTTGGCGTCTTTATAACGTCCGAGTTTGTACAGAACCCATGCGTAAGTATCTAAGAAAGTCACGTTTTTAGGTTCTTTTTCTATGGTTATGGCCGACATTTTAAGAGCTTCGTCTAATCTTGTCCCGTCTAAGGAAAGGAAATATGCATAATTATTTAGTACATAAACGTTTTCTGGGTCGTTTCTAAGTACTTTGTCGTAATATTCATACATTTTTTCCTTATTGCCTAATTCATGATAAACATCGGCTATGTATGTATCGAATGAAGCCGTGAGTTTTTTGTCTGCCGACATCTTTCTTCCTTTTTCAAATACTTTTATAGCATACTCGAATTCTTTTTTTTCGATGAGAGAGAGTCCGTTGAAGAGATAGAAGATAGGTTGTTCGGGGTAGAAACGTATCGCTGCCTTGGAGTGTTCGTATAGAGTGTGAGGCATATTGAGTTCGGCGTCGGTGAAAATAAGCTGATACCAAGCCATGAAACTGCTGCTGTCTCTCTCGATAGCGTCTAAATAATAACTTTGAGCTTTATCGTAAACTCCGTCATTGAAATAAACCGTTCCTATGACATAATAGCCTAATTCTTTGTCTGGGTGAGTCTCAATGAAAGCGTTGCCAGCTTGTTCAGCTTCTTTAACGACTTTCTCGTTATCTTCCTTGTCGTTGAACCAATATTCATAAATCTGAGCTTTGGTGTTATAATCTAAATTCTTGTTTTTTATCGATAAGATGAACTCCTCGAAAGCTTTGTCGAGCTCGCCTTGGTCCTGGTAATATTCCATCAATGAGATGTTGATATATGGATTTTTCGGGTCGAGTTGTTTTACTTTGAGATATACAGGAAACGCTTCTTTTTTGCGGCCGTTTTGCATATATGCCTCTGCTAACATCGCCATATAGTGTGTGTTGTAAGGATATGCTTCCGAAAGTTTCTCTAACTCATAAAGAATCTTGTCTTTTTTCTCCAAGAGATTGTAAATCTCAATCTTCTGCAAGGAGATGTATTCATTTACACCTATATTTTCTTCATATACATCGAGTTTCTCTATCACTTTTTCATAGTTGCCGACATGAAGCTGAGCGTCGATATAGACTTCTAAATATTCTAAGTTATTAGGTTCGTTTTCAAGAAGCTTATCGTAAATATTGATGAACGATTGGTAATCCTGATTTTGTTTGTGGAAATTGGCAAGCCTGATCTTATACCATTTGTTGGTGCTGTCAAGTTCTACGGCTTTTTGCATCATTTCGAAACCTTTGTCTTGTCTGTTTTTGATGAGATAGAGTGCGCTGAGTTCATACATGCTCGCATGATCCTGAGGAAAAACCGATAAGGCTTTCTCAAAGAATTCTATCGCTACATCATAGTTTTCATTGTATTTGTTTTCAAGACCTTTGGAGAAATACTCAGCATTCTGAGCCAAGCTTTTCTTAGGTTGTATCGTATCCTGAGCAAATGCAACAGAATTCGCCAATACCAACGATAATATTATGAATAAGATTCTACGCATATATTTGTAGTCTATAAGTCTATAAGTCAATGAGTCTATAAGTCTATAAGTCAATGGGTCTATAAGTCAATAAGTCAATAAGTCTATAAGTCAATGGGTCTATAGGCAGAACAAAGCACATGGACTTATTGACTCATAGTCTTGTAGTCTTTATTTTCCTGTATGTCCGAAACCTCCTGCGCCTCTTTCTGTCTCGCTAAGCGTTTCTACGTTAACGACTTCCATCTGTTCGCATTTGGCGAAGACTATCTGGGCTACTCTCTCTCCGCTATTGATGGTAAAGTCGGTGTCTGATAAGTTGATGAGTATGATTTTAACCTCGCCTCTGTAGTCGGCGTCGATTGTTCCTGGGGTGTTTAACACAGTGATGCCGTTCTTGATAGCCAAGCCGCTGCGAGGTCTCACTTGTCCTTCATAACCTTCTGGAATTTCCATGAAGAGACCTGTTGGAACTAACGTTCTTTGTAATGGCTTGAGAACGATTGGACCTTCTGGCAAGTATGCTCTTAAATCCATGCCTGCTGAGTTAACTGTTTCATATGCTGGTAATTGATTGTCTGACTTGTTGATGATTTTTACTTCCATTTTATTTTGTTTTTAAATTGTTAATCTATTTTAAGAGGATTCTTTCTTTCCATAAGCACTACAACAGCAATAAACAATAAAATCATCACAGTGTTGAGACTTAATTTCAAAATGCTGTTGAAGTCGATAAATAAACTGCTTGTTAAATATAATATTGCGGCAAGTCCACAATAAATTGCTATTCTTCCGATTTGATATGGTATAGGGAAGTTTTTCTGTCCCCAGAAATATGATACTGTCATCATTACTATATAACATGCAAGATGTGCTATAGCTGCGCCTAAATAACCTATTCTTGGGATTAAGACAAAGAAACATGTTAACGTCACTATAGAGCCGATAATAGCTATAATAGTGCCGTAATACGTCTTGTCGGAGAGCTTGAACCATATCGAAAGATTGAAGACGATGCCGTAAAGCATATTGGCGATTAATATTATTGGAACTATAACCAATCCTTCTCTGTAGTCGCTGCCGTTTCTTCCGACAAAATGTTGTAATATGTCCATATAGAACATCACTCCTAAGAATATTATAAGACAAAATATCACGAAATATGTCATGACTTTAGCGTATAAAGAAGGAGCGTTGCGGTCTTTGGCGTGGCTGAAGAAGAAAGGCTCCGATGCAAAACGGAACATCTGTATGAATATGGTCATCAATACTCCGAGTTTGAAGTTGGCGGAATATATGCCGAGCTGACGCATGGCGTACTCCTGCCCTGTTATGTTCATGTTTTCTAAAACGTTTCCTTCAGGAATGCTGACAAGATATTTGATTAAAATCTTATCTGCCACTTCGTTGACCATCCCGACTAAACTTATCAATAAAATCGGGAAGGAATATTTCAACATCGATTTGACGAGTTCTTTGTCGAAACCAATTTTCAATTTTGAAAGTTGCGGAGTTAATAAGATAAGGTTGATAAGACTTGCCAATATGTTGGAGATGAATACCCAGATGAGCAATGATGTCTGTGTTCCGAAAATCCATTCTGCAATCGCCATAGATTTCTCAGGAATAACGACTAAGAAGAATATGTTGAGAATTATGTTCGACAAGACGTTTACTGTCTTTATCAGACTGAAACGGCCTGCTTTTTCTTCTTTTCTCAGCATCGCGAAAGGAATTGCTGCTATTGCATCAATCGCTACTATTATCCCAATAAGAAGGACGTAATAAGAATTGAATTCGTAATGAATGACTTGTGCGAATGATTTGTAAAAAATGCTGTATAAAACGAGAAAAATGAATGTTATCAGAAGGACAATGCTCTCTGCATTGTTGAAGACTTTGCTGCTGTCTTCCTTTTGTGAGAAACGGAAGAATGTCGTCTCCATGCCGAAAGTCAATATCGCTAAAAACAAGGCAATCCAGGCGTAAAGTTCTGAGATTTGTCCGTATTCTCCAGATACGAAGACTCTTACATAAAAAGGTGTAAGAAGATAATTCAATAGTCTCGGAACAATTGTTCCGAGACCGTATATCACTGTCTGTCCCGCTAATGCCTTGATAGGATTCTTCATGTTAATTTATTTTAATATTTCACTATCTTTCTTACGGCATGACCGTTTGTTGTTTCAATATTGACGAAATAAATACCGTTTTCGAGACCGTTGATTTCGTATGAATCGCTATCAATATTTCTTTCTATAATTTTCTCGCCTATGATGTTAAATACTGTTATATTGTTCATTCCCTTGCATTTTACGACAAATTTATCGTTTGATGGATTAGGGTAAACAGTGGTGCTTACTTCGCTGATTTCCTTTGTGCTGACAGTATAAGTGACTTCCTTGCCGCTGAGTTCGCCATAGCAGTCTTCATAAACTGGTCTCACGTTATAAATATATGTTCCGCTGTTCATTTCTTCGTCGAAGAAGAAGAGCTCTTCTGTTACTTCTATGAGTTTGTCATCGCGATATATCTCATAATAAAGCGGAGTTTGTGTATCAGGAGCATCCCATTTTAATTTGATTGAATTGCTGTTGACGATGATATTGAAATTGTTGACACCTTCGCAGTTTTGGTACATAATGTTCTGACATGAACAATCATAAACCCAGTTGAAAAATACTCCGTCTTGACGTCCTTTGCCGCTGAATATCTCTGTGCCGTTGTCGTAGCTTATAGAATAGATACATTCGTTATCAACGCCGCCTTTCTTCCATTCCAAAGATACATTGACGCCTGAGTTCAATGTCTTTGTAAATGTAGCAGAAGTTCCGCTTGTGATGGTGTAAGTGTCTGATTCAGAACCGTCGCTGTAGTGTACGAGGATTTTAGCTCCGTTCCATCCGTCACCGAACTCATCGGATAGATTATAAATGATATCGCATGAGCTTACATAATTCATATTGAAGTTACGTGTTCTGTCGTATTTGTCTTTCACCTCAATAGCGAAAGGTATGTCGAGGCTGTTGCCGGCGTTGCTTGCTAAAGTGACATTGAAATATGCTAATGCATTTCCGTCAGGAGCGATGCAATTGAAGTCGGCTTCGCTTTCGTTTATTGTTACATAGTCGCTGCTGCTTGACAATGTGCCTTTCAAATCAACAGCTATCTCGTTGCCTGCATTGATGAGCATGACACCTAAGTCTGCTGTTTCTCCAGCCTCCAACGTGCCGTTGCCATTGTCGTCGTTCATGACGATAAATGAAGAGTATTTTACATCGTTATCGTAAACGATTGTTGAAAATCTTGTGGTTGAAATCTTTTCGTTGCCTTGATAAAACTCGACATCGAAATGAAGAGGTGTCTTGCTTTCTGCTTCCTCGTCTAAAATGAAACTAAACTCACCTTCTATTGATGTAAATTCAGTTGTTCCAATATTTTCTATTTCAGCTTCGTCTTTGATGAAGTTAACCCATTCGTTTTTACAAGTAAGTTTTGCTGTTACGTTGTTATATGCTTCTGATGCTACATTTTCAACGTCAAGGTTGAGCGTTATTTCTTCATTAGGATTTATAACGTTGTTGCCGTTTTCATCTTCGATAGAAAAATTAACATATCTTATATCTCCCATATCGATGGCGTTAATCGCTGCGAGCGCATTAACTTTACCAGAACCGGTATCGTTGTTTTTTGTCTCTGATAATTTTTCTGCCGAAGTCTCAAGAATCATGCTTATCTCCTCTGGTGTCAATGTGTTATCTTTTGAAATCATAAGACACATTACGCCTGCAACACAAGGAGCAGCCATTGATGTTCCTGTTTTCTTTGTATAACCGGTGTTAGCATTGTTGAGCGAAACGACATCTACTCCAGGGGCACAAACGTCAGGGCGAATCAAGCCGATGCCTGGATTGTATGGATAGTCGCCGTATGATGTGTTTTGCCATGTGACAGGTCCGCGTGATGACATGCCGGCAACGGTGTTGTTGCTCGTTACTGCGCCGACTGATACAACGCATGATGTTGCGCCAGCATTGACTTGTTGATCAGGGTGTATCCAAGGAGCTGGACAGCTGCCTGGGACGCGCACGTTGTTAGGAATAGGATTGGCTTGTGATCCGCCTTCATTGCCGCATGCAACAGAAGCGATAACGCCAACTTCTAAAGTGTTGACGCATGTCTGACGTAACATTGTTCTTTCTGATACAGAAGAGTTTGCAATACCTAATGACATGCTTAATACTTGTGCGCCGTGTTCAACAGCGAATTCCATTCCTGAGACGATTGAATTGACGGTGGCATTGCCAGAGTCGTTTATAGCTTTTACGCACATCAATGTTGCATTTGGTGCGACGCCTGTTTGCTTTCCGCCTGTGCCATCACCGCATATTGTTCCAGCACAGTGTGTGCCGTGTCCTGTTCCGTCCATAGGGTCGTTAGTGTTGTCGTAACAGTTATATCCGTGGTTTGGATATTGTGCGCCGCCGTCCCAGAGATGGTCGGCTAAGTCAGGGTGGTTGTAGTTGACACCAGAGTCGATGACAGCGACTAAAACACCTTCACCGGTGTAGCCTTGTTCCCAAACGTCAGGAGCGTTTACTTGTGTTACGTTAGCTGTGATTTCTGGTTCCGCTTTCTCAGTATATCTGTCATCATCAGTATTTTGTGCGTCGTTTGTCAAGATAACGTTCTTATCAGCATTGAGACCTATGACGAAAATGTCGTCTCTTTGTGCTAATAAATCAATGATTTCTTTTGTCGCGTTGCAAGTGATTGAATTAGAAAGCCAATGACATATAATATCAGATGATTTGCCGTTTCTTTCTTCATTTCTGATGATAGAAAGAACTTCTTGTTGCGACTTCTCTGAGAACATCTTGAGTTCTTTTATCGTGGCTTCGCGTCTGGCGGCTTTACTGTCGATATTGGCTACTCTCTCTCTCAGTTCTTCATTGTCCATCTGCGCTTTGAAAACGATGTTTATGCTTATCATCTCACCGTTTTTCTCATTCATTACTTCTTGTAATTCTTTTTCAATAATATTGCTTTGTGCAAATGTATAATTGCAAACGAACAATGCAATTATCAAACTGTAAATCAATCTTCTCATATTGTAAATATTTTATATTTTGCAAATATAAGAAAAAAAGACTACAAGACTACAAGACATTAAGACTACAAGTTTTTTTAATTAGGAGTTAGGAATTCCTCATTTCACCCACTTTCCACTCTCCACTTCCTTCATTCCTAATTCCTCATCCCTCATTCCTAATTTAAAAGACGCTTCAATTACATATTGTTTATTTTTAAGGTGTAATGTGAAACGTATTCTACAAAAATTCCTAATTCCTCAATTCCTTAGCTCCTCAGCTCCTTAATTCCTCAATTCCTTAATTTCTATTATAAACGTTGTTCCTTTCCCAACTTCGCTTTCAAATCTTATCTCTCCGCCGAGCATTTCTATAATGTCATACACGATGGAAAGTCCTACTCCCATTCCGCTTGATTTGGTGGTGAAGTTAGGCATGAAGATTTTCTTCTTCTCCTCCTCGCCTATTCCGCATCCGTTGTCGCTTATCTCGACCTTGTATCTGTCTCCATTATCCGCTATCCTAAATTCAATGAGTCCTCCTTCTTTCTTGCCGATGGCTTGTATGGCGTTCTTCAGAATGTTTCCAAAAACGATACTTAGATTGTTCTTGTCTGAATTTATGATAAAGTCGCTTGCATTTTCTGCAATAAAATCTATCTTAATGTTGTCGTGGTTGTTGTATAGGTTTATTGCATTGATAATTATTTCTTTAAGATTAAATTCCTCTATGTTTTTCTTAGGAAGTTTTGCATAATCTGAAAACGCTGTTGCAATATTTGAAAGTATGTCTATCTGTTCTAAAATGGATTTCGTCGTCTCTCTTAATTTCCTGTCGATGTCAGGATCTTTTTCGTCCCAAGCCATCTGAAGAAACTGTATGTTGAGCTTCATTGGTGTGAGCGGATTCTTTATCTCATGGGCAACCTGACGTGCCATTTCTCTCCATGCGGTCTCGCGCTCTGAACGCATTAATTTGTTCGCACTAATCTCTAATTCTTTGATGAGTTTATTGTAAATTTCTATTAACTCTCCAATCTCGTCTTTGCTTTTCCATTCAATAGCTTCGTTTTTGCCTCCGAGACTGATTTTCTGCATTTTATCTTGTATCATTTCTAACGGTTTGATTGTCTTTCTTGTCATGAGTATTACAATCAATGCCGATATTCCCATCATAACTAAAAATATATTAAGATATGTTATGATGAAATTGGAGATGTTGCTCTTGTTCGACATCTTGTTGTCGAAGTATGGAATGTTAATAATGGAATGTATATTGCCTTTTTTGTCGTATAAAGGGAAATAAGATGAATTGTATTCAACGTCTTCGATCTCTTCTGTACAAGAATAATGGAATCTGTTGTTTGTTTTGATAGCTTCGTATGCTTCTTTGTTGATAATCTTCGACTTAATGCCTTCAAATAATTTGGGTTGCGTCGTGTTTGTTATATTTCCGTTAATGTCGTAGATATTGATATCTGTAAAATAGTTTTCTTTATATTTTTTAAGATATTCAGGATTGTTAATGTTTATTTGGTTTATATCGTCTTCAATATTTTTGACAATAGACTTGTTTTTTTCATATTGGTGTTCTGTTGTTTTTCTGTTAAGAGAATTGCGAATGAAAGCAAAAGAAGTGAAGCCTGCGACTAAAAAGGCGAAGCCTAATGTTAAAATAATTGTGAGCTGCATCTTGGCATGAAAACTCTGACGTATGTTGAGCAGCTCTTCTTTTTTGTAAAATCTGATGTTTAAATAATATATTAACGACAAAACGACTATAATGTAGGAAAACGGTGCGATTATTTCTATGAAACGTGGTTTTTCAACTGTGACAATTATCGTTTTGTCTCCATCAAATTCTTTTGTTAAATGTTTGAAAATCTTTGTTTTAATGTATTCTTCGTCTTTGTATCTGAAATTGTCTAACTCGTTAGGATAATTGTAATGACCGAATTTATATTGTAATATGTCTTCGTTGTAGCAACTGAAAGAGTAGTTTACGAGATTCGGCATCAAGACGTTTTCGTACGATGTTATAATCTCTGGAATGCCGATGTAATTTAATATGTATTCTTTGTAAAATTCTATGTAACAATTGTTTAAATAGTTGGTGTCAATCGGGGAGAGGTCAAGCTTTAGAATGTAGTAGCTGTCTGTTGTAGGGTCATCGACTGATGTTAATTCTTCACTGACTTTTCTTGTGTAGTTGTATTCTAAAATATCTGAAAATAAATCGTTACAGTTAATTTCTGCGTTGTTTAAATCACTGACGACTAATATTGTAGTAGTATCGCATAATGTCACGACCTTATTATAACCTTCAATTTCTTTTACGTTAAAATATTTTGTGTTAAGATAATTTAAGATACTGTCGTCTGAAGGGAAATCGTTGCTTTTCTGCCAACTGATTATATTTTTGTCATTTTTGATATGTTCTGTGATTTCTACAATCTTTTTTTCAAAATTTGCATCTGATTCATCACCGATTACGCCAGCAAACCATTCCATTTCATCTCGTTCTCTTGTCTCGTTGATAAGATATAAAATATAGGTTAACTGCGTGCTAATCAATGTTATGACAGTGATATTTCTGATTACTTTTTTAATTTTGAAATGGCTTTTTCTTTCCCAGATTATTATGATATATAATAATAATGTGATTATGTTGGTAATGATTGAGAAATGGATGTCGCTAAATTCTCTAATTAAAATTTCAAAAATGGCACCTGTTATTAATAGTGATATTACTGATTTTAGATATGTCTGTTCTTCTGTGACGAAGATTCTCATCAGATTTTGTAATAAAATGATAACAGAACAACTTAAAATGCAAATAATCATTAAGAAAATATAGCTTTCTGTCGTTGTGTTATATATTTGAAGAAATGAGAACGGGATATTTGTTTTAGAGAATAATTCGTATGTTAAATACGTGTATATCAATACTATAAATGTTAAAATAGAACTGCTTAATAAAATTTTATAATTTAATTTCAGTTTTGACTTTTTCTTGATATACGATGTTGTAACTATTATGTTGCTAAATAATAATGATGTAAATTCGGCGAGTTCTGCGAGGCTGAAGGCAAATCTTGTATTGAATATTATGCAAGATTGACCGAATAGATTTGAAGTGGAAATGAATAATTTTTTTTGAAGTAAAATTGTGAGAATGAAAATTGTTGAACTTATGATAAGGAATAGTAAGGAATTGTTTTTTTCATTTCTTAATTTTTGTAAACAATCGTATGTAAGTCTGAATGCTTTGACGAGAATTATTATGATTAAAATTCCTATTATGTATGAATCCAAATCGTTCATTTTGGATTGATGATTTAGGTTGGATTTTAATTCGTCATCTTCGATGAAGAATCCTATTTCATAAATTCCATTTATTTTTTGGGGAATGAATTTTCCGAATTCTTCGTGAGGATTTTTGTGGTAGAGTGGGGTGGAGATGAAAATTTTTGACGAGTCTATTTCAGATCTTGCGACGTAGAATGTTTTGTTTCCTTGTTGGAAAATGTTTTTTGTCGAATGGATATTTTTCAATAAAGTTTTAGGGTCGTTGATGTCGGAACTCCAGTAAGTGAGGCTGTCGTTTGTAAAAATATATGTCGCAATATTTTTGTAGTTCTTATTTTGAAAATGGCAATCTTCTAAATTGAAGTTTGTCGCGATACTGTCGATTACGCCTTGAGTCTCTTTCAGTGATTGCGAAATCTTTTTGGAAATTATCTCATGGCTATTTCTCGATTTGATGAATGAGTCTCCTATAATCAAGATTCCAACAAGTAGGAGAGAGGTGAAAATATTCTTAAAAAGTGTATTTTTTTTCATGTTTTTCTTTGTTTTAACCTTAATTATTCATAATCAGAGAGTTAGTTGTGATTTATTGGTTTTGAAAAAATCTTTTGATTTAAGCGACGATTTTTGATTTTTTGAGTTGTGCTTCATTGTTTGACAAAAATCGCTTAAAACGTCTAAAAACCGCTTTATTTTAAATTTGTGTTATTTTGCCGTTTTTAATGTCGTTATGTGCGCTGACTTAGATTTTGACAATAACATTGTTTATCTTTTTTCAAAAATATATACTAAACTTGAATATTCGCCTGATTTTCTTGCTTTACAATTTGATTTACAACCAGTTAATATTCCCTTAATAAAAGAGTTGCCGTGTTTCAAGTATTGTTCGCTTAGCATTGAAATATAGTAACTGTCCCATTTAAGTGGTTTAATATCAGTAAGTTGAAATACTGTTGTGCTGAAAATATTCTTAATTGAACTGCGTGAAAAGTGGTTGAGATGTCGAGGAACGTCGTACGCCGCCCATTTGTCTTTATAGTATTCTGCATCGAATGATTTGTAATTTGGGAGTGCTAATACAAGTCGTCCGTTTTTCTTTACGATTCTTTCAAGATGGTGGATTTCAGTTTTTAGATCGGCTACATGTTCTAAAACATGCCACATTGTAACAATGTCGAATGATTCGTCAGGAATGTTTTGTAATTCTTCTGGAGAAAATATTTTTGTATTAAGTTTGTCTTCTGCAATTTTTCTTGCGTCTTCACTTGGTTCAATTCCTGTAATTTTACATCCCTTTTCTTTTGCATGATTAAGGAAATCGCCGACACCACAACCTATATCTAAAATACTTAGGCTGTTGGCTATTGGCTGTTGGCTATTGGCTGCAATATTAAATTTGTTTTTTATATTGATTTTTTTGACCAAATTGTATATTGCAGGAATGATGCCTTTTTTTGTTTCATTATGGCTTAAATAGTCTTCGGATTTATAATAATCCCCGATTTTTTCAGGGGAAGGGCAGGGGCTTGTAAATAAGAGTTTACAGTCGTTGCATTCAAGAATTTTGAATACTTCTTGAGTAAGAAAATAATCTTTTATTTCTAAAAAATGACTGTTGTTTTCCGAATTGCACCAAGGACATTTATTTGCCATAATATATGTTTTTCAGTTTATTATAAATTCTTTTCACGTGAAACTATCTTCCTAAGAAAACAGCTATAACAGAGATGTCGGCAGGGGAGATGCCGCTGATACGACTTGCCTGACCTAATGTCTGTGGTTTGTGTTTTGTCAGTTTTTCTCTTGCTTCCATTGTTAATGAATTAAGAGAATAATAATCGAAATTAGGGCTTAGTTTGACATCTTCAAGTCGATTTAATTTATCAGCAACTTCACGTTCTTTGTCGATGTAGCCTTCATATTTTACCATGATTTCTGCTTCCTCGACGATGTTGCGTGTTGATTCGTTGCTTAAATCATATCTGTTTTTAAGCTCGTCTAATGTGTTTATGATTTCGTTTAAGTATATTTGAGGACGTGTCAAAATCTGGGCGAGGCGCATTTTATTAGCGATTCCTGGCGTTCCTTTTGATTCTAATAAGCCGTTTATTCTTTCAGGAGAAACGTTTGTTTTTTTTAAGAAATCAACCAATTCATGGACTTTTTCGTATTTGTTTTTGTAGTGACTTAGTCGTTCTTCTGTGACTAAGCCTATCTCGTAACCTTTTTCTGTGAGACGAGCGTCGGCATTATCTTGGCGTAATAATATGCGATATTCAGCGCGGCTTGTGAACATTCTGTATGGTTCGTCGACGCTTTTTGTGATTAAGTCGTCGATTAAAACACCGATATATGCTTCGTCACGACGTAGAACAATAGGCTCTAAATCGTGTAAATAACGGTGGGCGTTGATGCCTGCCATCAATCCTTGTGCGGCAGCTTCTTCGTATCCTGTTGTTCCGTTTATCTGTCCAGCGAAGAATAATCCGTGAATCTTGTGTGTTTCTAAGCTATGATAAAGCTGGTTAGGAGGGAAGAAATCGTATTCTATGGCATATCCTGGACGGAATATTTTAGCGTTTTCGAAACCTTCTATATGTCGCAATGCTTTATATTGGATGTCTTCTGGCAATGAAGAACTGAATCCGTTGAGATAGTATTCTACGGTTGTTCTTCCTTCTGGTTCCACGAATAACTGGTGGAAATCTTTGTCCGCAAAACGCTCGATTTTATCTTCTATGCTTGGACAGTAACGAGGTCCGATTCCTTTGATTCTTCCTGTGAAAAGAGGAGATTTTTCAAATCCTGTTCTTAAAATATCGTGTACTTCTTTAGATGTGTATGCTATGTGGCAGCTGCGTTGTACTTTAGGTTTTTCTATTTCCAAGAATGAGAATCCTGTCACGTCTTCGTCGCCGGCTTGTTCTGAGAGCTTGCTGAAGTCTATGCTTCTTCCGTCTATTCTCATCGGTGTTCCTGTTTTCATTCTATCAGCTTCGAAGCCTAAGGATACGAGCTGTTCTGTGATTCCTGTGCTTGCGCTTTCGGATATTCTTCCTCCGGAGAATGATTTTTCTCCTATGAATATTCTTCCGTTCAAGAATGTTCCGTTGGTGAGGATGACGGTTTTTGAATAGATTTCGCCTCCCATTGAGCAGTGTACGCCTTTAATCATATCGCCTTCTACGATGAGAGAATCGACATGGTCTTGCCAAAAATCGAGATTGTTTGTTCTTTCGAGCACGTTGCGCCATTCTTCTGCAAATTCAAATTTGTCGCTTTGTACTCTCGGGCTCCATACGGCTGGTCCTTTAGATTTGTTGAGCATTCTGAACTGAATCATGGTCTTGTCTGCTATGATTCCCATCTGACCGCCTAATGCGTCAATTTCACGGACGATCTGTCCCTTGGCGATGCCTCCGACTGCTGGGTTGCACGACATCGCTGCCATGGCGTTCATATTCATTGTGACGAGAAGGGTTTTGTTTCCCATATTTGCAGCTGCAGCTGCTGCCTCGCAACCGGCGTGTCCGCCTCCTACAACAATAACATCATACTTGTCGAATATCATATTTCTTATTTTTATTTCACGTGAAACTAATCGTCTAACTTCTTAATTGTCATTAATTAACTTTGAATCTTAAATATTCTTTTTATTCTTGTTGTCTTGTAGTCATGTTGTCTTGTGGTCTCATACTAAGACAAATGTCTTCTTGTTTTCTCATCTCCATTTCGTCTTCATCACAAAGGTCGTCGAAGCCGATTAAATGCAAAACGCCGTGCGCCATCACTCTGTGTAATTCGTCTTTAAAACTACGGTTAAAAGTCACTGCGTTGTCCTTGATTCTATCAATGCTGATATGGAATTCGCCTGATAAAATCGTTTCACATTCGTTAAGCGGGAATGTGATAATATCGGTGTAAAAATCATGTCCCAATAAATCTACATTCATTTTGTATAGATATTCGTCGCTGCAGAAAGAATAATATAATTCTCCGACTTCTTTGTCGTAGGTTCTGACGAAATCTCTAATCCATTCTTTTACTCCCGACATTTCTTCAGTCAGGATTTCCGTGTCGATGAATTGCAAACTGATCATTTTACTCTTTTGTTTTATTTGTGTTTTTCTTGAAGAAATAATCGTTGATTTTTGACTTGTAGAACGGCTGATATTCTATGCTGTTCTGTCTTAAAAATTCCTGTTGTTTCTTCAAATTTTCTTCGTATTCTATTTCGTTAATTTTTCTTTTTTCGTATGAGCCTTTGAATTCTTCCGATTTGCGTTTTTCTTCTTTCTCGCGCTCTTCTTGTGCGTTTTGAGCTTTTAACATTCTCGATAAAATCTCTTTGTTACGATTTATGGTCTGGTTGGTGATTCTCTTGTTGACAAGGTCTTCTTCCAATTTTTCCATATCTTTTATTATCTGATTGATTCCATCATCGCCAGTGAGACCGTCTTTTTTCATTTCGTCTAACATTTTCTGCATGCTTTCTCGTAGCATTTCTTGCTCGGCTGCCATCCTTGCAAATTCCTCGCTCATAGATTGTGGTTTGCCTTCCTTTTGCTGTTGCTGTTGCATTTCTTTGCGCATTTGTTCCAACTGCTTGCCAAGTTGTTCTTGCAAGTCTTTCATGTTCTTCATGCTTTGACTGCCTTTGTTAGGCTTCTTGCTTTTCTTTTGTTTTGAACATGAACCGCTCGATTCCATCATGCTTTCATTCATGTTGTTAAGTGATTCTGAAAGCATTAGGGCTAAATTATTCATAGACATCATCGCTCTTTGTTGTCTTGAAGTCGCAGATGAGGTCTGAGATTCGTTCATCTCTTTCATTGCAAGATTTAATTGTTGGTTTATGAGTTGTAACTCATTGAAAACAAAGTTCTTAATATCAGGTTGACGCATTGCCATCTTTCTTAAAGAATCTTCTACCATTGCAAAATTGTTGACAATTTCCTTCTGTCTGCTTATTTTATTTGATAAAGAAGGGTCGTCTTTCTTCATTTTGCCTAATTCGTTCATAAGTTTTTCTTCATCATGTGAAGAACGAACGACGTTTTCTAATAAAATACGAATTAAATGCGCGTCTTCTGCAAGTTGTTCCATGCCCGACATCATCATGTCTAAAGATAATTTGTCGGCCATTTCCTTCATTTTCTTTCCAGCGTCTTTTTTCTTTTCCTCGGCACCTGATTCGTCGCCGTTGCTTTCCATCTCTTCGGCATTTTCTAAATCTTCATTTATTTCTTCAGTGGCCTTTTCATCTTTAGAAATATTGAATGGCTCTTGTAATCCTTTGTTTTTCTGCATTATAGAATCAAGTTGCTGATTCATATTATCAAATTGTTTTTTTGCATCGTCTGCGCTTAATGAATCGTTTTCTGAGTTCTGTAATTTTTCAGATAATTCGTTCATCTTGTCTATCAACTCGTTAAGGTCTTTCTCGACTTTCAGCTGTTCTAATAAAGAAAGATTTCTGTCCATCATTTCCTGAAGTTCTTTGTTGTTTTTCTTCAGGTCTTGCATCATCTGCTGCATTTTCTCACGAGGCATTTCGTTCATCAAACGCTCTATTTCTTCCATGAGTCTCTTCATTTCTTCTGGAATAACCTCGTCGAAAAGTTTGTTGATTTGTTCTTGTTTCTTCAATAATTCTTCAGGAGCAAGTTCGTTTTCTTTCATGAAATCTTGAAGCTCTTTTTGTTCTTCCTGAACTTTTTCCCATTCCTCTTGAATCTCTTTTTGCTTTTCCAACAAATCCTTCATTTTTTCTTTGTCGCTCCAATCGAGTTCTTTTTTAGACATCAAATCTTTAATCATTTCCTCGAGATCTTTGCGAAGCTGGTCGAGTTGGTTTGTTTTATCTTCCAATTGTGAAATGATATTTTCTTCAGAAGCGTCGGCTATGGAGTCGAGTGTTTCGCGAGTCGGCATGCTGATAAAAAATAATTCCGAACGTCTGGATTTCGCTCCGTTTATTCCGTCATTATCCCATATTTCAAAATAAGATTTAACCTCGTCGCCAGGATACATCTCAAGAGTATCTAAATCTATGCTATAATAAAATGAAGTACGAGTCTCTTTTCTATTGATATCTATTTTCTTTGTGAAAGATTGATGTGGTTTATTCTCGACTTCGAAATGATAAAGAAGTTTCGTAAAACCATAATCGTCGGCGATGAGTCCTGAATAATATGTCTGTTTGGAGAAGTTTTCATTGAAAGGCTGCACCTGAATCTCGGGATATGCGTCAGGAATTACTTCTATAATGAAAGGAATAGGATTGTTGCTTTGGCTCCATTCGTTAGAAATATTTACATAAAGTTTTGAAGAATGTAGAGCCTTGAAATAGAATGAATATTTGTTGCCGTCTGATTCAAGTTTATGATTTATAGAATCTTGTAATATATTCATAGAGTTTGCGTCTTTTGTGTGGAAGATAAATTTTACTTCAGTTCCTTCTGGAACTAAAAGACGTGTCTTGCCGCTGATTGTCTCTTTTTTTCTGTTTATATATTTAGGGAATGTGAGCTCTGTTTCATAATAAAGTAAAGTAGGAGAGGGATTTACAATGATATTGATTTTTGGGCTTAAATATTTTCCTCCGCTGATTTGGAAATTCTCTGATTGGTATATGTTGCTGAAGACAAAACGAAAATCGTTGGTGGAAAGTTTTGTCATGATGCGAGTTCCTGTCGTTGTGATGACATAAAATGATTCAGGAATATTTTCGCCGGTTACGTGGATTTTATATTCAAGGTCTTCTCCTTGAATTATTTCAATGTCATTGGTGTTTAGCTCAACCTTGAAAGGAAGAGGTTTTTCGTAATGAGTGTCGTAGTTGATAATTCTGCTTACTGGCTGTTTTGAAAAATTCGGGACAAAAATTATCAAGGTGACGAGAACAATGAAAGCGATGCCGAAGATTTTAAGATATTTGTAATTTTCTTTAAGATTTACAGCCTCGCTGAATTTTATAGGCTGCAAATTTTGTGTTCTTTGTTCTATGGTGGCGAGCAGAAGCTCGTTGTCGGAATTGTTTTTAAATTCTTTGGTAAGTTGCAGTGTGTTAAGTAGTTTGTCTTTTATTTCTGGGAAAAATTTTCCTATCAATATTGCAGCTTGTTCGCTCGACATTTTCTTTCTGAAACGAATCAAGTTGACGAGAGGTATAATGAAATAAAAACAAATAACGATGGAAAATAATGTTATTAATGTGATGAGGAGAATAAGTCGTATCTTACTTGATGACCAGGAGAAATACTCTATGCTGTTGATTATAAGGAAAGAAGCGATAAGTAATGCTGAACCAATCAAGCAGCCTTGAATGAGTTTGTTGAGATAAAATTTCTTTATGAAAGATTCAATTTTATCTAACAATACATTATTATATGACTTTTTCTCGTCTGAAAACATCTTACCCAAATTAATAACTTGCAAAGATAGTGATTTTTTTGAAGTTAGTGAGAATATGTTTCATAGAGAATTAAGTGGAAAAATATGCTCTTTTGAACTTTAGAAATTCTTATTTTTTTATAAATTTGTGAGTTAAAAATTTTGAAATTATGAAAAGTATAGATAATAGAGTTACTCGTTTGTTCGGGATAAAATACCCGATTATTTCTGGAGGAATGGTTTGGTGTAGCGGAGCTAAGTTGGCTGCTGCTGTCAGTAATGCTGGAGGACTCGGTCTCATAGGTGCTGGTTCGCTCAAACCTGATTTATTGCGCGAGCATATTATAAAATGTAGAGAATTGACGAAAGAACCTTTTGGTGTCAACGTGCCGTTGATGTCGCCTTATTCCAAAGACCAGATAGATGTTATTATAGAAGAAAAAGTTCCTATTGTTTTTACATCGGCAGGAAATCCTCAGCTGTGGACGGAGACATTACATCAGCATGGAATCAAGGTGGCGCATGTTGTTTCAAGTTCTAAGTTTGCCTTAAAGGCACAGCAAGCAGGCGTTGATGCAGTCGTGGCGGAAGGTTTTGAAGCTGGCGGTCATAATGGACGCGAGGAGACAACAACGATGGTTCTTGTTCCTGCTGTGAAAAAAGTGCTTGACATTCCTCTTATTGCGGCGGGAGGCATCGCAACGGGAGCTTCAATGTTGGCAAGTTTCGCTTTAGGCGCAGAGGGCGTGCAGGTTGGCAGTCGTTTCGCCATAAGTGTTGAAAGTAGCGCAAGCGAAGAGTTTAAAACATTATGTACTACATTGAACGAAGGCGACACCATGCTTTCTCTCAAGAAGATAAGCCCGACAAGATTGATAAAGAATAAATTCTTCGAACAAGTAGATGCCGCAGAACAAGCAGGAGCGTCTAAGGAAGAGTTGCAAGAAATATTGGGACGAGGTAAGGCACAACAAGGCATTTTCTTGGGTGATATAGAAAACGGCGAACTCGAGATTGGTCAGGTGTGCTCTCTCTTCAGGGAAATTCCTACGGTAAAAGAAATTGTTGACAATATGATTTCCGAGTTTGAAGAGGGACTAAAGGGTTTAGAGGGACTTAAGGCATAGAGAGTTAAAGGCATAGAATGACAGAGGTTTTTGAATGATGAGGCCTTAAAGGAATTGAAAAAATAATTATCTTTGCAACAAAATAAAAATCACATAAATACTATGAAAGAAGTACGCGTACGTTTCGCTCCAAGTCCAACAGGTCCGCTTCATATCGGTGGCGTCAGGACAGCATTATATAACTATCTTTTTGCTAAGAAAAATGGCGGTAAGATGATTCTTCGTATCGAAGACACCGACCAAACTCGTTTCGTTCCAGGCGCAGAAGATTATATCGTGAAATCTCTTGACTGGTGCGGCATCAAATTCGATGAAAGCGACATCGTCGGCGGCGAATATGGTCCTTACAGACAAAGCGACCGCAAACCTTTGTACAGACAATACAGCGACGAGCTTATCGCAAAAGGTTTCGCATATTATGCTTTTGATACAGCTGAAGAACTCGACAAATATCGCGCAGAAGCTGAAGCACAGAAAAAGACTTTCATCTATAATGCAGAGAGCCGTAAGACATTACGCAACTCATTGACAATAAGCGCTGAAGAAGTTGAAAAAATGATTAACGACGGCATTCCTTACACAGTGCGTTTCAAGATGCCTGAAAATTATGAAGTAAGAATGCACGACATCATCCGTGGTGATATTAAAGTGAACACTAATACATTAGACGATAAAGTTTTGTTTAAGTCAGACGGAATGCCAACATATCACTTGGCAAATATCGTCGACGACCATTTGATGAAGATTTCTCACGTCATCCGCGGTGAAGAATGGTTGCCTTCAATGCCATTGCACGTTCTTTTATATCAAGCATTCGGTTGGGAAGCTCCTGAATTCGCTCATCTTCCATTATTGCTGAAGCCAGATGGTAACGGCAAACTCAGTAAACGTGACGGCGACCGCCTCGGTTTCCCTGTGTTCCCACTTCGTTGGGTCGATCCTAAGAGCGGCGAGGTTTCTTCAGGCTACAGAGAATCTGGATATTACTCAGAAGCATTCATCAATATGTTGGCTCTCCTCGGTTGGAATCCAGGAACAGAACAAGAAATATTCTCAATGGAAGAACTTATTGAGGCTTTCTCATTCGAACACTGCACAAAATCAGGTGCTCGTTTCAATGTTGACAAGACAAAATGGTTCAACCACGAATATATTTTGAAGAAATCTAAAGAAGAAGTCGGTGAAGAATATCTCCAATGGCTTGAAACAGAAAAAGGTATCAAAGCTGAAAGAGAATACGTTGTTAAAGTCACAGGCTTGGTTAAGGACCGTGTCAATTTTGTGAAAGAATTATGGGATCAAAGTTTCTTCTTCTTCGAAGAACCAACAACATACGACGAAGTAACCGTTAAAAAACGTTGGAAAGAAAACTCAGCTGAGTTGATGTTGAAGGCAAAAGAACTTATCAACGGTATAGAAGATTTCTCAGCAGAAAATATTGAAAAAGTTCTCAACGAATGGATTACATCTAACGAACTCGGCATGGGATTAGTCATGAACGGTTTACGTTTGATGCTCGTCGGTGCTGGCAAAGGACCACACATCCACGAAATATTAGAACTTCTCGGCAAAGAAGAAGCGATGAAGAGAATCGATAATGGAGTAGTAGTTTTAGGATAAAGTCTAAAAGTCAACAAGACTACAAGACAACAAGTTCTTATGGCGAATGATAAGAAAAATATCCTTTGCAATATGATCAACCCCATGCTTGTAGTCATGTAGTCTTGTGGTCTTGTTGACTTACATATAGCAAAATATGTCAAAAATTACAATAGAAAATATGGAATTTTACGCCTATCATGGTCACTTCGAAGAAGAGCAGAAGATAGGTACTTGGTTTAGTTTGGATTTAATCATGGATGTCGATACGAGCAAGGCTGAACTCTCTGATGAACTCGACGACACTGTTGATTATTCGGCAGTTTATCAAGTTGTTAAAGAACAGATGATGATTCCTTCAAAATTGTTGGAACACGTTGGAAGACGTATTTTAAATACGATAAAAGAAAGATTTCCAGACGTAAAAGACGCTAGCTTGAAAATAAGGAAAATGAATCCTCCATTAGGCGGAAAAATGGCGTTTGTTTCTCTGGAGTTGAAAGGCTAAGGACTAAAGGCTAAAGTTTTTTTAATAACTATAAACGCCTTAAACATTAAGCCTTAAACCTTAAACCAACTGATAAAACTTTTTTTTGAAAATAATGTTTGTACATTAAAAAAAAGTTGTATCTTTGCACTCGCAAAAAGGTACCATGGCCGAGTGGCTAGGCAGAGGTCTGCAAAACCTTGTACGGCGGTTCGACTCCGTCTGGTACCTCAAAATGAGGCTGCTTTTTCAAGCGGCCTTTTTTGTTTATATTTTTTTCATTTCCTTTGTAATTTTTTCCATTTCTTTACGACTAAATAAGAAAAAGTTTGAAATGAATCTTAAAGAAGAGTTTGTGGAATTGGTGTCTCAGTATAAAGATGTAATCTTTAAGGTTTGCTACATCTATGCCGAGAAAGATGAGCTTGAAGATTATTATCAAGAGGTGTTGATTCAGTTGTGGAGAAGCCTGCCTACATTCAGAGGCGAAAGTAAGATTTCAACATACATTTATAGAATTAGCTTGAATACTTGTATTTCTCATGTCAGAAAGAAATCAAAGAATATTGCTAATAGAGTGCCGCTTATTGATGTCAATATTTCTGAAAATAATATTGAAAAAAGAATGCAGATAGAAGAGCTTTATGTATTAATCAATAAGTTGAATAAATTGGAAAAGGCTGTTATTCTGTTGTGGTTAGAGGAACGTGATTATGAAGAGATAGCATCAATAGTTGGTATTACTAAATCTAATGTTGCAGTGAAAATCAACAGGATTAAAGAAAAACTAAGGAAACTCTCAAATCAATAAATAATATGGAATTGGAAGAATTAAAAGAGAAATGGAATATCCTATCTGAAGAATTATCTAACCAGAAGATAGTGAATCAAAATCTGCTTGAAAAAATGTTGAAAGACAAGATCAAGACAAAAGTCTCTGATTTTAATTATGCTATTGGATTATTGTATGTTTTATTGGTTGTGTTGTTCTTCTTGATATTTAAATTTAATATCCCTTATAAAACATATATGATAGTCATACTTGCATTAACAGCTGTTTATGGAATATATGGCATATTTGTAACAAACAATTTGAAAAAGGTAATAAAGCCAACATTGAGCTTATGTGAGAGAGAGAAGAACTTGGTACAATATAAAAAGCACGTGAAATTATCTTATATATTTATATCGTTTATTTTCATACCAATGGTTATGATATTTAAAGTGATTTTCGATATGAACAGAGGAATGCCTTGGTGGTTTTCAGTAATATCTATATTTCTTATGATTATATTGCCATCATGTATTTCATATAGATATGGTAAGAAAGAAATGAAGAAAATAGAAGAGAGTTTTAAGGAATACAAAGAATTTATGAGCAAATAGTATAAAGGCTAATGACAAATGACAAAAGTTGTTGACAGGATTGAACAATTTTGTATTAGAATTGTTTATTAAAAAATCAGAAGACTTTGAACTAAGGCCTTTAGTCATTAGCCTTTTATCATTAACCATTAGCCATAAAAAATGAAACTTTTAAACCATATCATCAACTTATTCTATCCGAGTGTGTGTGCAGCTTGCGGCAATCTCTTGATGAGTGAGGAAGAAACAGTTTGCCTTTCTTGTCGTTATCTTCTTCCTAAAACTTTATATGAAAAAAACGCCGATAATCCTTTAGCGCAGATGTTTTACGGACAAATAGATTTTCATGCCGTGACGGCAGAGTTTTTCTTCAGCAAGACCGGCAAGGTTCAGCATCTGCTTCATCAGCTGAAATATGAAGGAAATAAAGATGCAGGTGTTTTTCTCGGACAGCAGATTGGGAAAAGTATAAAAGGTACAGAATTGTTTTATGGTATCGATTATTTGGTTCCAATTCCACTTCATCCTAAAAAAGAACATCTTCGAGGTTACAATCAGAGTTATGTTATAGCACAAGGTGTGGAGGAAATTGCTGGAATTCCGATAATGAGAGACTGCCTTTATAGAAAAGTATTTACTTCTACGCAGACGAAAAAATCGCGCGAGGAACGATGGGATAACGTGAAAGATATTTTTGATATAAAAGATTACGAACGACTTAAAGGGAAACACATTCTCTTAATAGACGATGTCCTGACGACAGGAGCTACATTGATGGCAGCAGGAAAAATGCTGTCGCAAATTAGTGACATAAAAATCAGCGTTGCGACAGCAGCATGTGCTTCGGGATAAATTAATAATGAACTTTGTCCCATTGTAGTTTTTCTTCGTCGAAAGGCTTGGATTCTTTTTCTTTATGTCCTAATGCCAATATTGAAAGTGCAGAATAGTTTTCTGGGAGGTTGAGAATTCTCTTGACGTTATCGTAGGAGTCGTTGCCTTCGGCGTCTTTGCGTAAGCGAATCTGTACCCAGCAGCTTCCAAGACCGAGTTCTTCTGCTGCGAGTTGCATGATGATAGTAGCGATGGAACAATCTTCAACCCATACGTCTGTCTTTGTTGTGTCGGCTACCACTACTATAGCTGCTGCTGCGCCTTCGAGGAGAGCAGAACCTGCGGCCTTGCTGACAGATAATGCCTTAAGCGTTTCCTTGTCTTCCACGACATAGAATTCCCATGGATTGTAACGATGTCCTGATGGCGACATAAGAGCCGCTTTTAGAATATGTTTAATAGATTCCTTATCAACAGCTTCGTCAGTGAAACGACGACAGCTACGTCTTTTCTTTAATAATTCGATGAAATTTTCCATAGTTCAAAATTATGGAGCAAAGATAATAAATTTTGGTAATGAGCAACGAGAGGTGAGCAACTGACGAGGTGGTTTAAATATTATTGCTTAAAGCTCAAAGTCCATGACTCAATACTTCAAACTTTTTCCTATCTTTGTGAACCTAAAAACTTTATAAAATGAAAACACTTTTAAAAGTCAATAATCTGCGAATCTCTTTCTGCCGTGACGATAAATGGCAGGAGGCTGTTCATGGTATTGATTTTGAAGTGTTCGAGGGAAAGACTCTCGGTATTGTAGGTGAGTCTGGTTCTGGTAAATCCGTCAGTAATCTTGCTGTGATGCAGCTTCTCGACAGACGTAAATCAAAGATAGAGGCAGAATCTATCTTATTGGAAAATAAAGATATTTTTCGTTATAATGACAATCAGATGTCGGAGGTGAGAGGCAAAGAAATTGCGATGATTTTCCAAGAACCAATGACATCATTAAATCCTGTTTATAAATGCGGATTTCAGGTTTTAGAAGCTTTGAATTGCCAAAAGCCAAAAACCAAAAGTCAAAAGCTATTATCCACATCTCAGCATCTCAGCATCTCAGCAACTCAGCAACTCAAAAAAAAGGTTCTCGACCTTTTCGCAAAGGTTAAACTTCCTAATCCAGAGATAATATTCGATAAATATCCTCATGAGCTTTCTGGTGGTCAGAAACAGAGGGTTATGATAGCGATGGCTCTCATTTCTAATCCGAAAGTTTTAATCGCTGATGAGCCTACGACGGCTCTCGATGTCACGGTGCAGAAGGAAATCTTAAAACTTCTTAAAGAGCTTCAGCGTGAGAATGGAATGGGGATGATTTTCATCACTCACGATCTCGGTGTGGTTTCTGAAATTGCCGATGATGTCATCGTGATGAACAAAGGCGTCATTGTGGAAAAAGGCAAGACTCGTGATATTTTGAATAATCCGCAACATCCATATACAAAAGGACTTATAGCTTGTCGTCCGCCATTGGATTATCGTTTAGAGCGTCTCCCTATAGTGAAGGAGTTTCTTGATGGAATATGGTACGATAATGAGCAGGTGAAGAATGATTTGCTAATCACCGATGAGGTGAGAACAAAACAACATGAGTTATTATATTCTCAAGAGCCTATCTTGAAAGTTGAAAATTTAAAGACATGGTATCCGTTGCGTAAAGGAGTTTTCGGCAGGACTTACGATTATATAAAATCCGTCGATGATGTCAGCTTTGATGTTTATCCAGGAGAAACTCTTGGACTTGTTGGCGAGTCGGGCTGCGGAAAGACAACATTGGGACGCAGCATTTTACGACTTGTCGAGCCGACTTCAGGGAGCGTTGTTTTCGAGGGAAAAGATGTGTCAAAGATGGACAACAAGGAGCTTCGTGAATATCGCAAAAAGGCTCAGATTATCTTTCAGGATCCATATTCGTCATTGAATCCTCGTGTCTCAATAGGCGATGCTATTGCCGAGCCGATGATGGTTCATGGAATAGAAACAGATGTCAAGAAAAGAAGAGAACGAGTCTGTCGTCTTTTGGAGGAAGTAGGATTGGAAGCCTCGCATTATCAGCGTTATCCGCATGAGTTTTCTGGAGGGCAAAGACAGCGCATTTGTATTGCAAGAGCACTTGCCGTCAATCCGAAGCTGATAATATGCGATGAGTCTGTCTCAGCTCTCGATGTTTCGGTGCAAGCTCAGGTATTAAATCTTATTAACAGATTGAAGAAGGAGTTTGGTTTTACATATATTTTCATTTCTCATGACCTTGGCGTGGTGCGTTTCATGTCGGATAGGGTGGTGGTTATGTATAACGGAAAAATTCAGGAGATGAACGAAGCAGATAAGCTTTTCAACAATCCACAGAACGATTATACCAAGAAGTTGATAGCGGCGATATGCAAGGTTGGATAGCATTTTTTTCGTTAAAATTTTAATGAAAAATACCTTGATTTTCTTTTGTAAGAATTGTAAAAAATGTTTATTTTAGCAAGTTGATTATGATGCCATATCATAATAATATATTTATATTATATATAATTGATATACAATGTATTATTCGCCCTATTATGTGAGTGAAAGGGCGGAGCTATATAAAAAATAATAACAATAAAGTGTTAATTATGCGGTCTTAGGTATTAATGCTGCCGGAAGATTGTAAGATATTTGAAAAATCATGTCCATATTTAACAACAAGATAATTATTGGTTTCGTCTTGAGAAATTATGTTCAATCTAAATAAATTTATATCTGACAGCATAACAATGCGTCAAACGAGTCTCTTTGCAAATGATATAGAAAACAACAAAGAGAGGCTACAACAAGAAATAGAAGGCAAAAGTGTGTGTGTAATTGGTGGAGCAGGAACAATCGGCTCTTCTTTTATTCGTGCAATTCTTCCTTTTAAACCATCAAAGCTTGTTGTTATTGATTTAAATGAAAACGGGTTGGCTGAATTAACAAGAGATCTTCGTTCTACATGTAACATGTATGTTCCTACAGAGTACAGAACTTATACATTGAATTTTGCAGACCCAATATTTGCACGCATTTTCCGCGAAGAAAAAGGATTCGATATTGTAGCTAATTTTTCAGCTCACAAGCATGTACGTAGTGAAAAAGATAAATATAGCGTACAAGCTTTAATAGAAAATAACGACATAAAAGCCAAAAAGTTTATGGACTTGTTGTGCGAATATCCTCCAAAACATTTTTTCTGTGTATCAACAGATAAAGCGGCAAATCCAGTAAATATTATGGGAGCAAGCAAACGCATAATGGAAGATATGGTTATGGCATATAGCTCCAAGTTTAAGGTTACAACTGCACGTTTTGCTAATGTAGCATTCTCCAACGGTTCTTTGCCTGATGGCTGGTTAAATAGAGTGAAAAAGAAACAGCCATTAGCAGCACCTAATGATGTTAAACGTTACTTTGTTTCCTTAGACGAAAGTGGACAAATATGTATGTTAGCTTGCATCTTAGGTAAAAACGGTGAAATATTCTTTCCAAAATTAGGAGAAGACCAAATGCTTACTTTTTCAAGTATTTGCAATGAATATGTAAAATCTATAGGTTGTGAAAGAATTGAATGTGCTAACGATGATGAAGCCAAGAAATTCGCCAACGAAATGTCCTTCGATACAAATCAATATCCAGTCGTTTATTTTAAAAGCGACACCACTGGAGAAAAAGCATATGAAGAGTTTTTTGTTCCAGGTGAAAAACTTGATATGGATCGTTTTCAAGGAATCGGTATTATTGAAGAATCTGAACATCGTTCGATGACTGATATTGATATCTTTTTTGCAGAAATGGAAGACATATTTGCGAATCCATCTTTTACAAAAGAAGAAGTAGTAGAATCTATTAAACGATTTATTCCTAATTTCGAACACGAAGAAAAAGGAAAGAATCTCGATCAAAAAATGTAAAATTTCTACTTAATATTTTACATTGACATTTTGTAATGGGGTGTTACTAAAGCTTAAAGTGAGAAAAGTTCTTTAAAATATTTGTTTAATTGACATATGGTTATTTCTGATAATAAACGTATAGCAAAAAATACAATATTACTTTATTTTCGAATGATACTGCTCATGGCAGTTACTCTATACACATCGAGAGTAATACTTGCTACAATTGGTATTGAGGACTATGGAATATATAACCTTATTGGTGGATTTATTACAGTTTTTTCTTTTATTAGTGCATCATTTGTAGCTTCAATTCAACGATATTTCAATGTAGCTTTAGGAAAAAAAAATGAAGATGAATTTAAACATGTATATTCGATGAGTATTAACATGTTTACAATTTTTGCTATTTTTCTTGTAGTTGTTGGAGAAACTTTGGGATATTGGTTTATAGTTACCCAGCTAAATATTCCTTCTGGCCGTGAAAATGCGGCTATGTGGGTATATCAAATTTCCCTAATTACGCTCATAGTAAATCTTTTTCGAACTCCAGATAATGCGGCAATTATCGCTCATGAAAGAATGGGGTTCTATGCATATCTAAGTATAGTTGAGGCGGTTTTAAAATTGGTCATTGTTTTTCTTTTGAAAAGGATAGGTGGAGATTCTTTAATTACCTATGTGTTATTATATTTAACAACAACATTAATTATAAATTTAGCATATAAATGTTATTGTAATATCAATTTCCCATCTTGTCATTATAAATATATTTGGGATAGCAAGTTGTTTAGAGAACTCATAAGTTTTTCTGGATGGAATTTACTTAGTAGTGGTAGTCATACATTGACCAATCAAGGTGTTAATTTTTTTATTAATAGATATTACTCGGTTTCGCTAAATGCTGCACAAGGTATAGCTAGTACAGTATATAATGCTGTCAATTTGTTTTTGACTAATTTTCAGACTGCATTCAAACCTCAACTAATTAAAACATACGCTGCGGGAGAAATGAAACAACATTACATATTGATTATGCGTACTGCAAAATTTTCTCTATATTTAATGTTGATAGTTGTAGTTCCGTTAATATTTAATTTGCCACCTATTTTAGAAGCATGGCTAGTCGATGTCCCTGATTATACTGAGTATTTTATAATTTTTATTCTAATGGCATATTTGACAGATGCTATTGGTGCACCATTACAAACCTCTATATACGCAAATGGTAATATTAGGGGGCTACAAATAACCACATCCATTTTATATGTATTCCAATTAGTTGTATGTTTCTTTTTACTAAGAGCTAAGGTTTTACCATATATATCTGCGGTGATTACATTCGTAGTACATGGATTATTTCTTATTGTATCAATATATTATGCAAAAAAAATATGTGGTATAGTGGTTAAACAATTTCTTATGACTGTTATTTTACCTTCGACATTTGTCTTGATATTGTCGTTACTATTTCCATTTTTCATGAGTTTATATTCAAGTAATTTATATACAGCACTCATATTTTGTATTCTCGAAGCCATTTGGACAATTGTTATGATCTATTTTGTTGGTCTAAATAGTGTAGAAAAGCAATTTATCAAAGAACTAATAACTAAAAAGATTTGTAGAAAATAAGAAAAGTAATATAATCATGGCTTATAAAATACCTTTATTCAACCTTAATTTTGACGGCAAAGAAGCACAGGCCGCATACGATACTATTCAATCAGGATGGATATCAACAGGCCCTAAAAATGAAGAACTTGAACGCATGTGGTGCGATATGTTCAATGTTAAATACGCAGTCAGCATGTCTAATTGTACGGATGCCTTACATATGAGCTGCTTGGTATGTGGCATTGGCCATGGTGATGAGGTGATTTGTCCTTCCCTAACATTTGCTGCATCAGTCAATTGCATTCGTTATGTTGGTGCAACACCAGTATTTGCAGACATAGTTGGCCCAGAACATATAAATATTGATCCTAAAGATATAGAAAGCAAGATAACAGACAAGACAAAAGCAATCCTTGTTGTTCACATGGCTGGATTTCCATGTAAGATGGATGAGATAATGTCTATCGCTAAAAAACACAATTTAAAAGTTATTGAAGATGCTTGCCATGGACCTCTTTCTGAATACAAAGAAAAGAAACTTGGTACCATAGGAGATTGTGCTACATATTCTTTCTTCTCAAATAAAAATATTAGTACAGGTGAAGGCGGTATGTTTATCACAAACAATAAGGAACTTGCTGACAAGGCTCGCCTATTGCGTTCTCATGGCATGACAACAATGAGCTATCAACGTGCTGGAGGACATGCAACAGCATACGATATCGTTGAATTAGGCTATAACTTCCGACTCGATGATATTCATGCAGCAATCGCTATCGAGCAGCTTAAAAAACTGCCTGATGATCTTGAAAAACGTATTGCAGTACGTGAACGTTATATACAAAATCTCTCAAAAGTATCAAATGTTGTCGTCCCATTCTCCGACAATGCTGAATTCGTTTCGAATTATATCATGCCTATAGTCGTCACAAAAGGAACTGCTGAAGATCGTAACAGGATGAGAGACGCTATCCATGAAGCTGGAATACAAACATCTGTACACTATCCAGCAATACATCGTTTCTCTATTTATAAAGAATATGGAGCAGTATTGCCACAGACAGAATATGTGACAGACCATGAAATTACCTTGCCGATGTATGCAGCTCTTACATTAGAGCAAGTGGATTTTATTTGTGAAACTGTTGATAAGGTCGTAAATGGATAAAAAGTCTATTATGGTTTTTGGAGTTGGCGAACTCCAAGAGTCAATTATCAAAAGAGCAAAGGCTATGGGGCTGTTTGTCGTAGGAATAGACCCTTGTGCCGATGCGGTGTGCAAAGACGAAGTTGATGCTTTTGAAATTGTGGGAGGACAAGATTATGAAGGCACTCTTGCAGCAGCAAAAAAATACAATATATCGGCAGTGGTAACAGCTGCTACAGATAAGCCCCTTGTTATGATGGCTCGTGTTGCCAAAGAATTAGGCTTGCGATTCTTTTCTGAAGAGACTGCAGTATGGTCTACAGATAAGTTTCAGATGAAGCAACGTTTTATTGAAGGAGGTATTCCTTGTGCAAAAGGCCGATTAATTTCCAAAATAGAAGAAGTTAAGGATTTTTATTTTCCTGTTATTGTAAAACCACGAGATAACTCTGGTTCACGAGGTGTGATATATTGTAATTCTGCAGAAGAATTGGAAAAAGCAATGAATGAAGCTTTGCATTATTCCAAAATGGATACAGTATTGGTGGAAGAATTTATAGAAGGACAGGAATATAGTATTGAATCATTGCACTATGATGGTAAATCTGAGGTAATTCAGTTTACGGAAAAGACTACTACCGAATTTCCCTACAATGTAGAACTTGGACATAAGCAACCTGCCAATTTAAACGAAGAGCAAAAAGACAATATCAGGCAATTGATAAGCAAGATAGCAGATTGTATGCATTTCGAAAATTGTGCTTCGCATACCGAATTGAAGATAAATGAGCGTGGAATATTTATAATAGAAACAAGCCCACGTCTAGGCGGTGATTATATTACATCTACATTGGTGCCTCTTTCCACAGGTATTAATATCGAAGATCAATTGCTAAATATAGCCTTAAATAATAAAGTAGATGTATCTACAGGTAGAGTAAATAAAGCATCGGCAGTATGCTTCTTTAATTTTCCTCAAGGTGTAGTAAAAGATGTTGATAGCGCAATTAATGAAGTTTGCTTTGGGTCAAACATTTATACTTTTGAATTGAAGTTGAATGTAGGAGATATGGTTAAACAGATAAGTAGTTCTCTCGATAGATATGGACAGTTTGTTGTATTTGGTGAGAATAGCAATATAGTTACAGATCTTGTCAGTACTTACGAAAATAGAATAAATCATTTGATAAAAATTCAATGATGAAAGAGAAAATTTTAGTAATTATTGGAGCAGGAGAAGCTGCTGTTCCTATTATAGAAAAAGCTCATGAGTTGGGTGTAAAGGTTTTAGCTTTCGCACGTCAAAATTCATATGCTCAAAGTATGGTTGATTTCTTTATTGTAGAAAATAATTTTGATGTAGAATTTATGGCATGCAAATGTCGTGAATTTGAAGTAGATGGAATTATGGCAACCAGTGAGATTACAACCGAAGTAGCAGCTCACTTAGCTGCTGTTCTAAATCTTCCTGGAAATAGCATAAAAGGTGGATTTGCCGGCAAAAATAAATTTGAAATGCGCAAACGAGTTGCATCTGTCAACTCTATTTATCAACCTCATTTTGAGTTATATCAAGAAGGAAAGGAATATTCTCTACCGATAATTGTAAAATCTGTTGATTCTTGTGGCAAACGTGGAGTTTCTTTAGTTAAGAAAGAAGAAGATTTTGAAGATGCACTTATTACCGCAAAAGATAATTCTTCAGATGGTTCTGTTTTGATTGAAGAATATTTAGAAGGCGGTAAAGAATATTCTATTGAATGTTTATCTGTAGGGCAAATACATCAAATTGTACAATATACAGAGAAAGATTCATCAGGGCCACCTCATTTTGTGGAATTAGGTCATCATCAGCCTGCTAATCTTAGTAAGGAAATCAAAGAGAAAATTAATCTTGCAGTATCGGAAGTGTTAGATGTTCTTGGTTTAACTTGTGGGATGGCTCATCTTGAATTGAAGATAATCAATGATGAATTATATTTCATTGAAGTTGGGGCAAGAGGTGGTGGTGATCATATTTCTGATATACTTACTCCTCTAAGTACTGATTTTGACTATATTAAAGCTGCAGTATTGTGTGCTTTGGGTGAATATATACCTCAAAAAATATGTCATAATAGTTTTTCTGGAATATACTTTCATTGTAAACAAAATGAATATCTTAAATCATTATTTGATGAAGCTAAAGACTCAGACTGGTGTGTAAAAAATACAATTAAAGAAAATGAATTTATAGAAGTTTCAGGTAATGTTGAAGCCTCTAATTCTGGATATTTTATATATTGTTCAGATCATAAAATTGGAATATCGGAATGTGCAGATAGTTGTAATGTAGAGTTATTAAATGAAAGTGAAAATTCTTATTATCTAATAAAAGATTTCTGTATAAAAATAGGAAGTTTTGATCCTGTTAATTTTGATGAATGGTATAAGAAAATTATAAAAACAGCTTATATCCTTGCTATTAAGGACAAAGAAATATTTGCTTTCTTGTTATTATATAATACTGACAAGACAACAGATGATTGTTATATTTGTAATGTTCATGTTTTAGATAATTATAGAGGGAATGGTTTTTCTGTTATGCTTTTAAATAAAGCTGTTCAAATTTGTAAACAAAATGGTTTGACTACAATATATTTACATGTTAACGAAAATAATGAGAGAGCTATAAGTATTTATAGAAAATTTGGCTTTATTATAACAGAAGCAACGGCTACTAAAGAAAAACTTCTTGAGATGAAATTTCAAATAAAATGAAAGTTGAAAAATACATGGATAAAATAAAAGAACGAGTCATAATACCATCAACAACATTGCTTGATGCAATGAAATTGATGGATTCTACCAAAGTGAAAATGTTATTCGTTTTTAACGATAAACATTTTGAAGGAATTATTACAATCGGTGATATACAGAGAGCAATTATCAAAGGTATATCTATGACCGAACCTATTTTATTTATTCTAAATAAAAATAAAAAATATGCAAGCCCCAATGAGTCTCATGAAATAGTACAACAGAAGATGCTAAGTTTAAGAAGTGAATGTATGCCTGTTGTAGATGAACTGGGTAATCTTGTGGATGTTTATTTTTGGAAAGATCTATTTGGAGAGAAAGAACAGAAAAATACAGAAACCATAAATCTTCCTGTAGTGATAATGGCAGGGGGCAAAGGTACTCGCCTTGCACCGCTTACTAATGTTTATCCAAAGCCTCTTATCCCTATTGGCGAAAAAACCATAGTGGAGACTATAATGGATAAGTTTGTGGCACATAACTGTCATGATTTTTATATGTCGGTAAACTACAAAGCCGATAGCATAAAAAACTATTTCGATTTTATCAACAATCCGGAATATAACATTTATTATTTTCAAGAGGATAAACCGTTGGGAACAGCCGGCAGTCTCAGATTGTTAAAAGACAAAATAAACAGCACGTTCTTTGTATCTAACTGCGATATACTTATCGAAGAAGATTATTCGGAGATATTGAACTATCATCGCAGCAACAACAACGAACTTACGGTAGTGGCTGCAGTAAAAACTTTGTCGATACCCTACGGTACAATCATTACCGGTGAAAACGGCATCTTGGAATCGATAGAAGAAAAGCCCACTCTATCGTTCAAGATAAACACAGGATTGTATATCTTGGAACCATCGCTACTAAACGATATACCCGATGAGTTTTATCATATAACGCACCTAATGGAAAAACTAAAAAAACAAGGGCGTCGTGTAGGAGTATATCCAATAAGCCAAAACGACTGGAAAGACATGGGTGACTGGAATGAGTATTTGAAAATGATAAAAGTGTTATAATATGACAAACAGAGAAAAATATAAATTTGATGATTTTACATTATGCAATTATAGAAGATTGGTAGAGTTGTCAAAGAAAAATGGTTTTGAGTTTATATCATTCACAGATAAATATATTGAGAATAGAAAAGAGGTATTATGGCGTCATGATGTGGAATTTGAACCTGATATAGCCTTAAAGATGGCTGAGATAGAAAATGATTTAGGTGTGAAAGCTACTTATTTTTTTCAATTACATAGTCCGTATTACAATCTTTTTGACGAATATTATTCGAAAGTTTTTCACAAAATCAAAGATTTAGGTCATTATTGTGGTTTACATTTTGATTGTCGTTATTGGGGAATATCGAATGAAAAACATTTAAGTGAATATATAACATTAGATAGACAATATTTGGAAAGGAACCTGAATGTTAAAATAGATGCATTCTCTTTCCATAATACGACTCCTTTTACTCAAAGTTGTTTGGAATATAAATATGGAGGACTTATAAACGTTTACTCATCATATTTTAAAGAAAAATATAATTATTGTGGTGATAGTCTTGGATATTGGAGAATTGACAGATTAGAAGATGTATTAAAAGACAGTAATGTAAAACATTTACAGGTGCTGACTCATGATGCTAATTGGAGTGATGAAATATTATCTCCGCGAAAACGCTTGCACGAAGTATTTTTTGCACAAGCACAACGTCTTTTTGATGAACAAGTCAATGGATTGATTGAAAATGGCATGCTTTGCCCTGATGATGAAGATTGATTTATGATGGAAAAACTCAAAATAGTATTGATATGTAGTTTTTCTAATATAGATGTTAGAAAACATTTACCTTTGGACGGTAGTCGCAAATTATTTAATTTTGTTCGTTCCATGTTAGGAATGGGAAAAGTGACTAATAGATATCACGATGTTGCTTCTTGGGATACTGATATCATTAATAATTTTAAAGCGAGGAATGATATAGAACTTATAGTGATTTCTGCTCATACGGGTTTGAAAAAAAATCATGTTAATTTTAAACTTGATGGAGTAGATTATCATTTCGTAAAGACAGAGTATGCTAATTTCTTAAAAAGAATGATAAAAAATCCTTCATTATGGCATAAACTGAATCCTATACGACCGATTGTTAGAAAAATAGTTCATAAAGTTAATCCTGACATTATTGCGCTAATGGGTGCTGAAAATCCTCATATATCTGGTACTATTTTAGGACTAGAAAAAGAATACCCTTGTATATTTAAAGCACAGACTATATATAACAATCCAGAAAGACGAAGTAGAGGCAGTTTTAATGAACACAATGCTTATGTTGAAAGATTGATATTTGATTCGTTGCCATACGCATCTGTTTCAACAAAGATGCATTATGATTTATATAGGATGTTTAATAAAAATTCATATAATTTTAATTGGAAATTTGGAACAACATTCTTCCCTGTAGAAACAGTTGTTGACAAAGAATTCGATTTTGTGAATTTTGCGATTAGCATGATTCCTACAAAAGGATTTCCAGATGCAATAAAAGCGTTGGCTATAGTCAAGGAGAAGTACAGATATGTGAAACTAAATCTTGTAGGGAACCCTTCTTCGGAAGATAGGAAACTTTATGAAAGTTTAGTGGAGCAATATAATCTTCAAAATAATGTGATATTTACACCATCGTTTGAAGAACAAAAAGACTTATTCCAGCATTTGCAAAAATCTCGTTTTGCAATACTTCCGTATAAGTTAGATTATATATCATCTACAACATGGCAATCCATGAACTATGAGATGCCAGTTGTATGTTATAAGACAATGGGTACACCTACTATCAACTCAGAAAAAGAATGTGTCTTGATTGCAGAAATGGATGATGTTAAAATGCTTGCAGAAAAAATGCTGTTGTTGATGGATAACCCACAAAAAGCAGAAGAACTTAGACGTAATGCAAAAGAATTGGTCGATTCAAAAAATGATAGTAAGCAGATTACGGAAGAGATTATTCGTAATTTTAGAGCCATAGTAGATCATTATAACAATGGTACCAATATTCCAGAAGAATATATTTTGAAATTTTAATTTATTTGACTTTAAAAATGATTAAGAGATTCGTATAAATATTATGAGAAATATATATATATCAGAATTAATTCAATTTTTAAGTGGTAGTTTACATGAGGTCATAGGGGCATATAATGATTTGTACATAGACAACTTATCTGATGTTGCAAATGTAAGCGAAACTACTTTGGATTGGGTTAATCCTGCTAAATCAAATAAGCAAAATATTGCAGAGTCAAGCAAGGCACGTGTTATATTGGTTGATAGAAGTGTTGTGCCAATTGAAGGGAAAGTACTCCTTGTAGTTGATAATCCTAAAGTGTGTCTTGCTAAGATTGGCAATGAATTTTTTGTGGATAAATATGTACCAGGAATACATTCTACAGCTGTTGTAGATCCAGAAGCAAAGATTGGCAAAGACGTATATATTGGGCCACATTCTGTTGTGGGCAAAGCAACGATAGGTGATGGTACTATCATAGAAAGTAATGTATGCATATACGATTGCGTGACTATGGGCAAGAATTGTAAAATTAAATCTGGTGCTATTCTTGGTGGTGAAGGTTTCGGTTTTGAAAAGGATGAGAAAGGAAATTTATTTAGATTTCCTCAGATAGGTTCTCTTATTATGGGCGATTTTGTTGAAGTAGGAGGAAATACTTGCATAGATCGTGGAGCCTTGTCAGATACAATTATAGGTAGTCATACAAAGATAAACAATCTTTGTCATATTGCTCATAATAATGTAATTGGTGAAAATGTTGTAATCACTGGTTGTGTTAATGTGTCTGGAGGTAATATTATTGATGATAATGTGTGGTTGGCTCCTAATAGTTCATTGGTAGGTTATATACATATTGGTAGAGGTGCTGTTCTTGGAATGGGAGCGGTGGCAACAACAAATATACCAGCCGGTGAAGTTTGGGTTGGTAATCCAGCACGAAAAAAATAATCATGTATTAAATAAAAGAAGGTAATGTATATCAATCAAATAACGATACCATTTATAATAATTTTGGGTTTGTTGTTATTAGTTAAAGACAATAAGCTAACCAGGTTGTTTTATATAACAGTATGCAGTGTAGCACTGCTATTTATAGTGTCTTTACGTCATCCAGAATGGATGACCAAGGTGTATAGTATTGATACTTTGGTTTATAAGGATTATTTTGAGTCAACTTTTGATATTAGTTGGAAAGAGATTTGGAGAGCATTTTACATGCGATATTTCAATGATGCAGGGGAATATGACGCTGGTTATATTGTGTTGAATAAACTTATTAGTATGTACACGCATAAATTTTGGGTGTTTTCTGCATTGGCTAATTTACTGTTTTTTATACCATTTGGTATAATATTATATCGTTTTACTACGAATATGTGGCAAATAATGTTTGCTTTTGTGTTCTATGTCTCATTGTTACAGATATTCTTTTTGGGAGGAGCTCGCCAGATTTTTGCTATTGGTTTCAATTTGATGGCATTGCTCTCTATGATAGATAAGAGACGGTTGTTGTCAATTATATTCTTCTTTGTTGGTATAACTTTACACTATTCGTCAATTCTTTTTATAATACCATTGTTGATGATTTGGTGTAATATACAACCTAAAAACTTGAAATATATTCATATAGTAAGTTTTGTTTTGTTTCCTTTGGCTTTGGTTTTCCCTAATCAGTTGATATTCAGTATGGGAACGGCTTTGGGTGTGGAAAAATTTGCTGCTTATGGTACAGGAGAAATACAAGGTGGTGCTGGAACCTTTATATTGTTGATAGAGACATTATCTCTATTTTGTCTGATTGCAATAAAGAATAAGAATATGTTAGTTAATAAATCAATAGCTCAATTTTATGTTATGATGCCGTTGCTGACATTTTTTGCTCCTTTGATTATAAGTAATGGAACAATGATTAGAATATCCTTGTATTTTCACCTTTTCCTTACCATTTTAGTGCCATTTGCAATAGAAGGATTTGCTGGTAAGAAAAACAGATATTTCATATATTCTGTATTTATTTTCATATTGTCATTCATGACACTGAAAGGTGGAGGAGTATGGTATTATTTCTTCTGGCAAGAAATTCCGATATAAATATTCAAGTGTGTTAGATTAGGTAAATAATTTTATTAGTTGCTGAAAGAATATTGTATGAAATTAATATCTATTATCGTTCCTGTGTATAAAGTTGAACCCTATCTGCATCGTTGTGTAGAGAGTGTTTTGACTCAGACTTATACTAATTGGGAACTTATTCTCGTTGATGATGGTTCCCCAGATGATTGTCCTCGTATTTGCGATGAGTATGCGGAAAAGGATAAACGGGTAAAGGTCATTCATAAGGCAAATGGAGGACAATCTGATGCGAGAAATCATGGGTTGGATATTGCAAGTGGTGAGTATATTATGTTTTTGGATAGCGATGATTTTATCCACACAAACATGTTAAAGAAAATGTTGGATGTATCGTTGCAAGAAGATGCAGATATTGTTCAGTGTACATTTATTCGAGGAAGTGAAGATGTTTTTCCAACGATAAATGAAAATTCATCATTGCATAGATTTGATAACCACTGCATATTTCATAGCTCTCGTCAAAAAGTTATTATGTGGGCGAAGTTATATAAAAAAAACTTATTAAATGATTTTAGAGTTCCTGTTGGCATCTGTTATGAAGATGATGCTTCAACATGGATGCTGTACTATAAAGCTAAAAAGATTGTTGTTTTAGACATTCCTTACTATTATTACTATATAAATCCTAACAGCACAATGGCATATCATAGCAAAAGACCAAGTATGGATTTTATCAAAATATATCAAGACAGAATAGCCTTTTTCAGGGATAAGCAAGATGATGATTTGGTAAGGATTTCACAATGGCGTTTTTGTATGCCGCTGATGCTAACATATATGAAAGGAAATATAAGCAAAGAAGAACAGACTTTGCTGTTACGTTTGTTTAAAGAGAATGTTGGAGCGGCAGTTAGCCATAAAAATGTGCCATTGAAATACAGAATGGTGCTTTTTATTTTTAGTATATCTCCTTACGTTTTTCGTTTTTTTACAGTAAATGTATGTAAACGAATTATAAATTAACAAAATATGGAAAAGAAAACTATAAAAATAAAATTTGTTGATTTTTGGAGTGGATTCAATCCTAATTTTAATGATTTTATTGATGCATTGGAGGATAATTATCATGTGATATTATCTGATGATCCAGAATATCTCTTTTATTCTTGTTTTGGATATGAGCATTTAAAATATGATTGTATTCGTATCTTCTATACAGGAGAATGCTATATTCCTAATTTTAATGAATGTGATTATGCTATTTCTTTTGACAGAATGGATTTTGGAGATAGATTCTTGCGTGTTCCGTTGTATAATATTTTTCAGTATAGAACAGAATATTTGAAACTTTTTAATCGTCCTTCTTTTACGAAAGATGATTTGGAACAGAAAAAAGAGTTTTGTAGTTTTGTTTATTCGAATTGTTTTGCCCAAGACATTAGGACTCAATTTTTTGAGAAACTTAGTACATACAAAAGGGTGAATTCTGGTGGTAGGTATCGTAATAATATAGGAGGTGCTGTTGTAGATAAGAAGGAATTTCAAGGAAGACATAAGTTCGCTATTGCATTCGAAAATACGTCACATGACGGCTATTGTACAGAAAAATTGATGGAAGCATTTGCTGCTGGTACAATTCCGATATACTATGGTGATCCTCGTGTGTCAGAGGATTTCAATACCAATGCCTTTATAAATTGTCATGAGTATGATAGTATGGAAAAAGTAATAGAAAAAGTGAAAATGTTAGATCGTGATGATGAATTGTATATGGCCATGAGAAATGAATGTCCTATACCATTGTCAAAACAAGTTTTTGAAAATGGCTTAAAAGAATTCCTATTGCATATTGTAGAGCAAGAATACAGTAAGGCGTATCGTCGACCTTTTTCTATTCATTCTGTAAAATTTGAAAAGGCACAATTGAGACATGCTTTTTTTGAAACTAAAATTTATAATATATATTGTAAATTGAAAAATGTAATTGGTAGGTTAAGAACTGGTACAATGATAACGTCAAAACGTACAAAATGAAACATATATATATAGTTATTCGAATTTGGCATACGTTGTTTTCAACAATTTGGAATAAGTTTGTGATGTCTATGAGTGGTATTACTTACGGTAGGAAATTTCGTTCATGTGGTTCTATTTTGTTTCGTAAATATGGTGGTTCCATTATAATGGGTGATAATATCAGTATAAATTCAAATCGTATAGCAGATCCTATAGGTGGAGATTGTAAATCAATTTTTGTTACATCGGGAATGGGAAATATTCAGATAGGACACAATGTGGGTATTTCTAATGCTGCTTTTTTTTCGTCCAATAGTATTATAATTGAAGATAATGTATGTATAGGTGCAGGATGTAAAATTTATGATACAAATTTCCATTCAATTTATCCTGATGAGCGATTGAACGGTAATTTGAAAATAAAAACAGCTCCGGTAAGAATTAAGAGTAAAGCGTTTATAGGAGGGCATTGTATTATATTGAAAGGAGTGACAATTGGTGAAGGTGCGGTAATTGCAGCTGGTTCAGTTGTTTCAAAAGATGTACCTGATTATGAAGTGTGGGGAGGAAATCCTGCAATGTTTTTGAAGAAAATAGAGTTTAAAGAATTGTAAAAAAACTCAAAAGTCAATAGTGATACAAAAATGAAAAAACTGTTTTTCGTTACAACAATACCTGTATCTTTGAATTTTTTCAAAGGACAATATCAGTTGCTGTCGAGTGATTTTGACATTACAGCTATATCTTCGCAGAAAGAAAAATTATACGATATTGGCAAGGAAAATGGAATAGATGTCCATTATATACCAATGGAAAGAGAGATTTCCATATTCAAAGACATATATGGTTTGATTTGTTTTATTTGTTATTTTATCAAAGAAAAACCATATATCGTTCACGGTAATACTCCTAAAGGAAGTTTGTTGTCGATGATTGCGGCATGGATTACAAGAGTTCCTGTCCGCATTTACATGTGTCATGGCTTAAGATATCAAGGATGTGGTGGTTTTAAAAGAAAACTCCTTATGTTTATGGAACGAGTGTCATGCTTGTGCGCTACTGATGTTATGTGTGTTAGCAATGGCGTGAGAGAGATTTTAATTGAAGATAAAATTACCAATAAGGAGCCTTTTGTTGTATGGAATGGAAGTGTCAGCGGAATAGATATCAAGAAATTTAATCCAGATAATTTTAAAGACAATTCAAATTTAAGAGAACAATACGGTCTTGATGAAAATGATTTTGTTTTAACATTCGTAGGACGTATTGTTAAAGATAAAGGCATTAATGAACTGGTAGAAGCTGTTAAAAAACTAAACTCAAAATATTCAAATGTCAAATTATTATTGATTGGAAATTTTGAAAATACAGGTAATCCCATATCTGATACAACAAAAAAAATCATTGAAGAAAGTGATTTTATAATAGCGACAGGACCTCAGTCAAATATAGCGTCATTTTTGTCTATCACAGATTTATTTGTATTTCCTTCATATAGAGAAGGATTTGGTTTGTCATTAATGGAAGCTGGTGCAATGGGTGTTCCATCTATAGCATCTGATATACCTGGTTGTAACGAAGTCGTTATTGATGGAAAAACAGGTTTTTTAATTCCATCTCATTCGTCGCAATCAATTATTGAAAATATTGAAAAGTTGTATAACGATAGAGAATTATTGAATCAAATAAAGTCAAATTGTCGCAATTCTATAGTAGAACGATATGAACAGAATAAATTGTGGCAATATTATAGGGAATATTATTTGAGCAAATGAAAAATGTTTAAAAAGACCCATGTACAAAAACTTCTTTAAACGCATAATAATCATATAAACTCCTTTTCAAAACCAAGAATTTATGACAATCAACGAAATCAAAAACCTAATTTCAAACAACGAGTCTCGTACTTTAGAACTAAAGAAAAGTACTGGAGAATTGAAAGAAGCCATGCATTCTGCTTGTGCATTTCTTAATACTGATGGCGGAACTCTCATTTTCGGCATCACACCGACATCATTAAAAATAGTAGGGCAAGAGGTAACTGACAATACCCAACGTGAAATTGCTAATGCTCTATCAGCTTTTGAACCTGCTATAGATGTTTGCATAGAATATATAGATATACTTGATAATACTAAAAACAAAGTCATCGTTTTAAAACTTGAGCCTTTTGTCTGGGGGCATCAACCATATACCTACAACGGTCGTCCTTTTTATAGAGTCGAAAGCACAACAAAGCTAATGCCTCGAGATATGTTTGAAGACAGACTTAAAGCTGCAAGACCTCATCTGTATGCATGGGAACGTCAGAAAGCAGAAGGCATAAATATCTCAGATTTAAATGAAAACAGACCCCGTGGTGCAATAAGATTAGGTGTAGAACGCGGACGAATGTTGGAATCAGCAACTTACGGTTGAGACCATTCGTCAACCACATATTTCTTACCCTTACAACCCTATAATTGCAGAAGTATTATTCAAAACTACCTTCCATGAAAACTGGGGATCAGGAATAGGACGTATAATTGAAAAATGCAAAGAATGTAATTTACAAGAACCAGAATGGTCTGTCAATGGAGGTTTCGTTACTGTAACCTTCAAAAGACCTATAAATGAGCCCATAAATGAGCCCAATAAATCTATAAATAAAAGGCAAAAAACAATAATTGATTTAATGAAAGTTAATCCACTGATCACAAGACTATCATTAAGTCAAGAATTAGGTGTATCTCTTGCAACTATCAAACGAGAACTGCAAGATCTAAACAACAAACAAATAATAAAATATGTCGGTAACAAAAAAAACGGACATTGGGAGATAATTTAAAATTTAAAATTAAAAGTTAGCCGTCGGTGGTCAGCAATCAAGACCGGAACTAGAAAAGATGGAGGGAAAGCTGATATTCCGACTCGCCCAGAATTACCAATTGATGCTGTAAAAGAAGCTATTGTCAATGCTGTATGTCACAGAGATTATACAAGTAACGGCAGCGTACAAATTATGCTATTTCGTGACAGACTAGAAATATGGAACCCTGGTGTGCTTCCATACGGACTAACAATACAAAAATTACACGGTCCTCATAAATCTTTACCAGCTAATCCTCTCCTTGCAGATCCAATGTATTGGAATGGATACATTGAGAAAATCGGCAGTGGAACTGAAGATATTATCAATAAATGTCGTGAATATGGTTTGAAATCACCAGAATTTTATCAAGATGAAGATTTCAAAGTCATCATTTGGAGAGCAAACAAAAAAGAAAGTGATCCAGAGCGATCCAGAGTTGATCCAGAATTGATCCAGAGTGTTCCAGAAAAATTAATTGCACTTATCAAAAACAATCCATCTATATCAAGAGCAGAACTTTCCAAACAATTAAATGTGAGTGAACGACAAGTTCGAAAAATTATTGATCAATTTCGTGCTGATAATAAATTGATTCGTGAAGGTGGAGATTATAATGGCAAATGGATAATAAACTAAAGATATTCTAACTCATGTACAAAAATTTCTTTAAACGCGTAATAGATTTCTCAATAGTCTTTATTGCATTATTGATAATCTGGCCAATATTATTGTTGATAACAATATGGTTACATTTCGCCAACAAAGGTGCTGGTGCATTCTTCACACAAGAACGTCCCGGTAAGGATGGCAAAATATTCAAGGTAATAAAATTCAAAAGCATGACAGACGAAAGAGATGCTAACGGAAATTTATTGCCGGATGCCCAACGCCTAACCAAAGTAGGAAGTTTCGTAAGAAAAACATCTATCGACGAATTGCCTCAACTTATAAATGTTCTTAAAGGCGAAATGAGTTTGATAGGACCGAGGCCGTTATTAGTTCAATATTTGCCATTATATAGCAAAGAACATGCACGCCGTCATGAGGTAAGACCAGGAATCACAGGTTGGGCGCAGGTTAATGGTCGCAACTTGTGCAAATTAAGTAGAAAATTTGAATATGACGTTTGGTATGTTGATAATTGCTCATTTGCTATAGATATAAAAATTATATGGATGACTTTTATGAAAGTTATCAAAAAAAGTGATATAGGTGAAGGTGCTGGCAGTATGGAAGAAGTTGATGATTTAGGTTTTTCTGAAAAATTAATAGAAAGTACAAAATGAAAGAATTTGGTTCGGATTTTCATTGTTGCGATTATACATTAAAAGATTCAAATCAATCTGAAGAATTTAGTGATATACGTTATTATTCATCTGGGAGACATGCATTAGAAGCTATTATATGTCAAGAAAAATGGAAACGTATTTGGATTCCTTCATATTTTTGTTATGAAGTTATTGATTATTTATCTGGTCTTGAAATTGAAATAAAGTTATACAGCGACAATCCTCTTGTTGATTATGAGGATATAACCATTAAATCTTTACCTTTTGAGAATGGTGATGTTTTATTGAGAATGAATTATTTCGGTTATAGAACAGTTCGTTCAAATAAAGAATTATTCATACCAGTTATTGAAGACCATACACATGATATTATCTCGGATTGGGCATTAAACAGTGATGCAGATTGGTGCATTGCGTCTATTAGAAAAACGTTGCCAGTGGTAACAGGTGGAATTTTATGGTCTCCTTTGAAAAAAGATTTGCCACAACAGATAGAATCTACAAAATATTGTGAGCAAATGGCAAATATTCGCTATGAAGCTATGCAAAGGAAAAGAGAATATTTAAAAAAAGGTGGTGATAAAAACATTTTTAGAAATAAATATATCTTATCCGAAGAATTGATTGAAAAATTATCTTTATCAGGAATGGACAAAAAAAGTCTTGAAATATTTCAATCAATCAATATAAACCATTGGACATCAACTCGAAAAGAAAATTGGATTACAGCATATAATATATTATCGGATAAATTCAACATAATAAAGCCACATGGCGTAAATAATAATCCTTTTTCATTAATACTATTGTGTGATTCTTTAGACGATAGGGAAAAATTACGCCGTTATTTGATAGAAAATTCAATATTTCCAGCTGTTTTATGGAAAGTCCAAGAAAATACAATATTTGATTCTTCACGTGATTTTTCAAACAGAATGCTTTCGCTTCATTGTGATGCAAGATATACTAAAAGTGATATAGAGCAAATGTGTGAAATTATAAATGCATATTATGGTTGATATTATAGATATAAATAAAGGACAACTGTGGGATGATATTGTGAAAAGTTTTTCCAATTATGATGTCTATTATCTTTCAGGATATGTAAAAGCTTTTCAAATTCACGGAGATGGTACTCCTCAATTATTATTTTATGAAAATGATGGATTGAGAGCTATTTATGTGTATATGAAACGAGAAACTCTTATTGATGGTTTTTATGACAGTATAACTCCTTACGGATATGGAGGTGTATTATTTGAAGGTGATACAAATCAAGAAAAGATAGAAACATTTTGGGCAGTATATGCAGAAGTAATGGACGCACAAAATATTATAGACAACTTTGTCAGATATCATCCAGTCCTTAAAAATGCTTCTTCGATGAAAGATGTCTCAAATGTAATTGATTTAGGGAAAACAATCGCATTAGATTTGACTTCTCCAGAAACCATTTGGGAAAATATCATTAGTAAAAATAGGAATATGATTCGTAAGGCTGAAAAAAATGGGGTAGAAATACATCATTCTAAAGATTATGGATTGTTCAAAGATTTTATCCGTATATACAATGCAACTATGGATAAAGATGAAGCTATTGATTATTATTATTTTGATGAAGATTTTTATAAATCCATTCACAATGATCTTTGTGATAATTACGAAATGTTCTATGCAATGTATGATGGAAAGATGATAGCAATGTCTATAATTCTTTTTGCGAATAAACAAATGCATTATCATTTATCAGGTTCATTAATAGAATATCGTAATTTAGCCCCATCTAATTTATTGTTATACAAAGCCGCATTATGGGGGTATGAACAAGGGTATAGGACATTCCATTTAGGAGGTGGTGTTGGTTCTGGTGAAGATAATCTATATAAATTTAAAGCAGCTTTTAATAAAAATTCAGATTATCAATTTTCAATTGGAAAACAAATTTTTAACAAGGGAAAATATGATGAATTAGTCAATCTTAGAGTTGTGGAAAATTCGGATTTTGATATAAATTCTTCATTTTTTCCATTATATAGGAGTTTATAAGTGTAGGATTGAAATTGGATTGTAATACAAAGTAAAACATACACTAACTAATATAATAAAGATAATAGTGCATCATATTTTAAAGTAAAGAAATTTAAAAACAAAAATATATTAATAATATGAATATATATGGTGAAAAAGTCATTCTGAGAGCACTTGAGCCTCGAGATATGCAATATTTATTGGATATGATTAATGATCCTGAAATTGAACGAATGGTTGTAGGTTGGAGTTTTCCTGTTTCAGAAAAACAACAAATGGATTGGTATAATAGAATTATTACAGATAATTCAAATTTTAGATTTGCTATTGACTATGAAAATAAATTTATTGGAATATCGACATTGACTAATATTGATTGGAAAAATCGTAATGCATATCATGGAATAAAATTACTAAACTCAGCACCCAAAGGCATTGGGCTAGGAACAGATGCTGTGTATGCGACGATGAAATATGCATTTGAAGAATTACAATTAAATAGGTTATGTGGTTCAATATTAGAGTATAATATTCCATCTTTGAAACTTTATGCAAAATGTGGATGGAAACTTGAAGGAACATTTAGAAAAAATGTTTTTAAAAACAATGCATATCATGACGAATATCCAACGGCTATTTTGATAGAAGAATATTTTGAATGGAAAAAATCATTTTTTAAAAACAAAGAATGATTTGGATAATTTTTTGATTAGATATGATGGTAGAACAAAGAACTGCATCAAAATATCTTGATATGATTGTCAATGTTGGCCTTCTACATAAAGAAAAAATTGGCAACGTAAACTATTATATAATATCGGTTTAGTTAACTTATTCCTAAACCATTCTAACGTATCAGAAAATAACATTCCTTCTATAGAATCAATTAAAGAATAAAAGTCTGTACATAAAAAGGCCTTTTTATGTACAAAAGACTTTGATAAACAACTCACAACCAATTACAAAATCATCAACCCTCACACTGACATCTGATAACTAAACAACTTAGAAACCCAATCCCCCAAAAAACCAATGAAACCTGAAAACAAAAACACATTGTCAACAATCGCCGAAAAAGGCGAGATTGTCCTTTACCAACCAGATGAGAGCATTCGTTTAGAAGTAAGAATAGAAGATGAGACGGTTTGGCTCTCACAAGCTCAGATGGCTAAATTGTTTGGCAAGGACATATCAGTTATCTCTAGACATATATCTAGAATATTTAAAGAAAATGAGTTGGATAAAAATAGCAATTTGCAAAAAATGCAAATTCCTAATTCTGACAAACCCATCAGCATATACTCATTAGATATGATTATTTCTGTAGGATATAGAGTTAATAGTCGTCAAGGTGTGGCATTCAGGCGTTGG
>JAZQVL010000125.1:0-39101 GCA_045631805.1 Bacteroidales bacterium
TGGGGCGTTGACTTACAATCAGAACATGAACGCTATCTCGTTGAAAAACATTTCAAGAGACCAGTTATCTTGACTGACTACCCAATGGAAATCAAAGCTTTCTATATGAAACAAAACGAAGATGGCAAGACTGTTAGAGCTATGGACGTATTGTTCCCAGGCATCGGTGAAATCATCGGCGGTTCAGAACGTGAGACAGACCTCAACAAACTCTTGAAACGTATGGAAGAAGTAGGTATCCCAGCAGAATCAATGGAATGGTATTTGGATACTCGTCGCTTCGGTTCAGTGCCTCACTCAGGTTACGGCCTTGGCTTCGAACGTCTTATGTTATTCATCACAGGTATGGGTAACATCCGCGACGTTATCGCTTTCCCACGTACTCCTAAAAACTGTGAATATTAATCTAAAGATAAATTAAGGATTTTCTTCTATGTCCTCACAACGACTGACACAAACGCAGAAGATGCTCCAGAAACTGTCGCCTCAACAGATTCTGCTTATGAAACTGTTGCAGATACCGACAATGGAACTTAATTCTCGTATCAAAGAGGAGATAGAAGAGAATCCTGCTCTTGAAGAGAGCGAGAGTTATGATGATTTTGGCAACGAAACTGATATTGAGCATGATGGTGATGCCGACATTGAACATGACGGTGATGCTGAAGATTATGACCCGCTCTATGATTTCGACGATTATATGCAGGACGATGATGACGATGCCGCTGCGTATAAGCTGAGAACCAACAACTATAGTCGTGACGACGAACATTATGAAGCTCCTATATCAAGCGAGGAGAGTTTTCAGGATATTCTTATCCAACAGCTTGGCTACAGAAATTTAGACGATAAGAAATATAAGATAGGTACTTATATTATAGGTAATCTTGACGATTCCGGTTATCTGGGTCGTCCAATTGTAGGTATTATTGATGACTTGCTTTTCACGCAGAATCTCGATGTCACAGAAGAAGAAGTGATGGAAGTGCTGCATATAATTCAGGAGTTTGACCCTGCTGGAGTAGGAGCGACAAATCTTCAGGAGTGTCTGCTTATCCAGTTGCGTCGTCTGAAAGAAGATGAAGAGGATGATTTGGATTATACTTACCCTATCATTATTATCGAACAGTATTTCAATGAGTTCATTAAGAAACATTATGATAAGATTGTTAAGAAAAGCGGTATAAGCGAGCGACAGTTTCGCGCCGCCCTTAACATTATTCTTAAACTCAACCCTAAGCCAGGCGGCGCGATGGAGAACTCCAATCGCTCCAATTATGTCATCCCTGACTTCACAATATATAATAATTGCGGAAAACTCGAACTGACTCTCAATAGCCGTAATGCTCCTGAACTTCATGTCAATAAAGATTATATTGATATGCTGTCGGATTTCTCTAAACAGAAAAAAACTCAGAGCAACAGAGAGGCAGCTAATTTCGTGAAAAACAAAATAGAATCAGCGAAATGGTTTATTGAGGCCATAAAACAAAGGCAGACAACGCTCTTCGTCACTATGGAAGCTATCATGAACTATCAGAAAGATTACTTCCTTACAGGTGATGAGACGAAACTGAAACCTATGATTCTTAAAGATATATCGGAAAAAGTAGGACTCGATATATCGACAATTTCCCGTGTGGCTAACAGCAAATATGTGCAGACAGCCTACGGAACTTTCCCTCTTAAAAGCTTCTTCAGCGAGTCGTTGACCAACGATGATGGCGAAGAAGTGTCAACACGTGAAATCAAGAAAATCCTTATGGATTGCATCGAACAAGAAGATAAGTCGAAGCCTCTCACTGATGATGTCTTAACACAAATCTTAAAAGAGAAAGGCTACAATATAGCAAGACGAACCATAGCCAAATATCGCGAACAACTTGATATCCCAGTTGCTCGTCTCCGTAAAGAATTATAAAATTAACTTATGAATAAGTTAGCCAAATTTATATCAATAATTACACATCCTGTATTATTGCCAACATTGATGCTGTTGATTTTCATAGCGTCAGGAATATTCAAAATAGCAGCGTTAAGAACGGATATATGTCTTGCCATAGTGTTCGGAACTACATTTGTCTTTCCAGTGTTAATACTTCTTGTCTTAAAGAAATTTAAGATAATAAAATCATTGATGATGGAAAACAGGGAAGAACGTTTCATTCCTCTTTTTTTAATGGTTATATGTCTCTATGCGACAAGTCGTTTCTTTAATGGTGTTATCCCACTGTTACTTTACAATTTCTATCTTATAACCAATCTTGTTTTGTGTGTGGTGGTCTTTTGGATAAATTTATATTGGAAAATCAGTTTTCATGGTGTTGGATGGGGCGCATTTGTTGGGATGCTTTTTGTTATGACTACAATATCGTCTGTAATATATCTTCCTTATTTTATTGTAAGTATATTGATGTCGGGCATTGTAGGCTGGGCGCGATTAAAATTAAAATCCCACAGCGAATCGCAAGTGTATTCTGGATTCACTGTAGGATTTGTTTTACTTTTATTGATATATAATTTTCTATAACTTTAGCCTTTAGCCTTTAGTCTTTAGCCATTAAAAAGGTCTTACGCCAATACCGATAGAGAAAGGCTTGATTGCTGGTCCTAAGCCGTTTTTGAATGTGTCGGAGAATTGATAAGCCATGAACAAATGTACGCTCTTATATGCAGCACGAACTGTTAATGAGTAAACATATTTTTCTAAGTTATTGATTCTTCCGTATTTGAGTCTCCATGTTTTGTCGTCGTTGTATAATTCGCCAACATATTTTGATTTTCCTGAAGCTAAGATTCCGAATTTGAAACCTGCAGATACTTTAAACTGGTCCATGAACTTAAAGCTGACTTCAACAGGAATATCGATGTAGTTGGTGTTTATTTTGCTACGTTCGTAGTCGTAGATGACGTTGTCGAATTTAGTGACGTCGCCGTAAGGAGTAGCCAAAAATGCATCTTTCATGTAGAAGTTGTGGCCAGTATATCCTATACCGATGGAGGCGAAATGAGGAGTGTTTTCAAATTCAAAATTGAACATTGTATAAACACTGACACCTTGGTTTATGCTGCGGAGGTCGAAGTTTTCGTAAGCTTTTCCAGTGCTGATGTCGGTAAATAAATCTGCTCCTATGATGATTTTGCCATTAGTTCTTTCTGATAATAATTGAGCATGTGAAAGAGCTGAGAATACGAATAATAGGATAAATAATAATGATGTTTTTTTCATAAGTTGTGATTATTAACTATGTAATTTTTTAGAAATAGTGTCTTGAATTTTCTTTCTTTTGTCCAACAAAATGTCAATCTCTTCCATTGAAATGTTAGGCTTTTTCAATTCGGTATCTATAGCGTCAAGAAGAGCGACGTATCGGTCTTCTGTAGGAAGCTGCTCGAATTCTTTTTCCTTTTTGTCAACTATCGAAATCTGTTCTTTGACAACAACGTCTTCGTCAGCCTCTTCTCCGAGTTGGTCGCGGAGTTGTTGTATGAGTCTTGATAAGATTTTCTTTGTTGTTTCTTCGTCAAAAAGACCGAACATATCAGATGAGAAGGAGACTTCCATTTCATCATAATTAGACAACATCATTTTAAGTTGTTCAGCCTGAGCCTTGTCAATGCCGGGCATTGAATCCGGCGGATATTTTTCCATCATTTTTTTAAACAATCTGAAAAGCTCTTTCATTTGATTGTTTATGTTTTCATTTTCCATACTACAAAATTTGAGGCTCTTTAATCAAAAATCATTCCTGCTTTTTAGAAACGACCTTTGTCAGTTTAAAGTATATTATTTTAATTTTTTTCTAAAAATTTATTGCGTTATTGTTGAATAAATGTTTTTACTGTGTGAAATAAGTACTGGACATAGTGACTTGGTTACTATTTGCAATGAGTTTGAACCAGCGAAAATATTTTTTAATGATATTTCTTGTTCGTCCATGATACTTATTAAGTTAGCGTTTATTTTGTTGGCATATTCCACAACGTCATCGGCGATGTCTTTGGTTCTGAGTTCGTCGGCGATATAATTGATGTCATATTCTGCCAAATATTCAGCTGTTTGTTTTACATAGTTCTTGATTCTTGCATTTACGACTTCGATGTCGGAAGTATATAGAGCCAAGATGTATATTGTCGCATCGAAAAATTTGGCGAGAGCTGCTGTGAATGGGAGTTTCTGTCTTGTTTCCACGGTGCTGTCGATAGGCAATAATATTGTTGACAATGTTTTGTTTATGTCAATGCCGTTTCTTATTGTTATGACAGGTGTTTTAAGCATAAGAGACAGGCGATAAGCGTTGCTTCCGAGCCATCTTTCTGATATTCCAGAGATGCCATGTGTTCCGATGACAACTAACATAGGGTCTATTTCGTCACAAACTTTCTTTATTCCATCAAAAACATTGCCTTCTCTGATTATGTAAGAGATGTTTTCGCTTCCAAGCGTTTCTTGATATTGTTTTACCAAAGAATCGAAGTTTTGGCGAGCGCCGCTGATGATGAGATTTTTGTCTAAAATAGGCTGGTTGATGAATTTGTTAACCCAGACCATTATGATTTTTGATTCAGATTTTTCTGCGATTGACACAGCGTGACTTAATGCGTTCATTGAGCATTCAGAAAAGTCAATTCCGACGAGTATTGTTTTTTTCATAACAAGTAGTTTTTAGAGATTTATAAGTCGTTGTAATAATATAGTTCGATGTCATTAGAATTGTTTTTTATAACATCTTCGTGTTCGTCTATGTAAAGCGTTGAATCACAAAATATGTTATAAGGAAGTTGTATTCTGTCAGAAGTGATAAATGCCTTTTTGTAATCTTTGCTGATTTTTTGGAATGCTTTTTCGGCTTCGAGTCGTGTTCTGAAATCACCTACGCGCAATCTGTAATATGGCTGTCCGAAGATGAAATAGATAGGGATGTCGGGGTATTTTTCCTTGAATTTTTCAGATTCCATGTTTCCGAGTTCTACAGCTTCATTTCCCGATTCCATGAAGATTTGTATTCTGAAACCATCTATAGTATTGTCGGCGGAATGAATCTCATTCTGTCTTTGTATAAGTTGTTCGATACGTTGGTCTTGTTCCAAAATGACATAGCCGTTGTTTTGAGAAAAAGAGCAAAGTGACACTAATACAAATAATATTGATATAAATAATTTCATCTTTTTATATATTTTCTGCTAAAATAAACAAAAAAGTAATACAAGTAGCACAAAATTTATGTAATTTTGTCACATAAGTAATTTTTTATGAACGAGAATTTAGATGCATACGGTAAATCTTTCAGTAAGCAAGAGTTAGAGATAGAACGAGCCTTGCGTCCTGAGGCTTTTCAGAACTTTGCGGGACAGGAGCAGGTTGTTGAGAATCTCTTGATTTTTGTCAGGGCTGCTGTGCAAAGGGGAGAGTCGTTGGACCATGTGTTGCTTCACGGTCCTCCGGGTTTGGGAAAGACGACATTGTCACATATCATCGCTAACGAACTTGGCGTCGGGATGAAGATGACTTCAGGTCCTGTGCTCGACAAGCCTGGTAATCTTGCGGGACTTCTTACCAGTCTCGAGAAAAATGACGTGCTTTTCATCGATGAAATACACAGACTTAGTCCTATAGTGGAGGAATATCTTTATTCTGCTATGGAGGATTACCGCATCGATATCATGATAGAAAGCGGACCTAATGCTCGTTCTGTTCAGATTGCTTTAAATCCTTTTACATTGATAGGCGCTACCACGCGTTCAGGCTTGCTCACTGCTCCTCTGCGCGCTCGTTTCGGCATCAATATGAGATTGGAATATTATAACGCCAAGACATTGGCTAATATCATAAAACGTTCGGCTTCAATATTAAGAGTGCCTATCGAGGATGAGGCTGCTTTGGAAATAGCGCGTCGCAGCCGCGGAACTCCTCGTATCGCTAATCTCTTGCTGCGACGCGTCAGGGACTTCGCTCAGATTCAAGGCAACGGAATCATAACTCTTAATATAGCTCAAATAGGTCTCCGTGCTCTTAACGTCGATCAGCACGGCCTCGATGAAATGGATAACCGTATCCTTTCAACGATAATAGATAAGTTTAAAGGAGGACCTGTCGGCCTTAACACAATAGCTACGGCAGTGGGAGAGGAGCCCGGTACAATAGAAGAGGTATATGAACCTTTCCTTATACAAGAAGGTTATATAATGAGAACGCCGCGAGGAAGAGAGGCGACAGAGTTTGCTTACAAACACCTTGGACGTACCAAAGGAACGGCTAACGGCGAATGGGAACTCTTTTGATTTTTTTTACGTTATTAATTTTCTAAAATCAACATAGATTGATTTTTATTTTGTACTTTTGTGACATGTACGAAAAGGAAAATTATCATCATCGCGAAATAATAGATCGTCTTGCTTCGGGAGATAAACTTAACCGCGAAGAATGGATGATTTTGCTCAGTTCTCTCGATGATGACGAAAGAGAATATCTGCATACTAAAGCTGCCGATATGGCAACGCGTCATTATGGAAAAGGCATCTTCGTGAGAGCTTTGATAGAGATAAGTTCCTATTGTAAAAATAATTGTAACTATTGCGGAATACGATGCGGCAATAAAAACGCACAACGCTACCGTTTGTCTAAAGAAGAAATCCTGGAATGTTGTAAGGACGGAGCCGAATTGGGTTTTAACACTTTCGTTATGCAAGGAGGCGAAGACCCGAAACAAAACGACGAATGGATTACCGACGTGGTTAAAACAATAAGAGCTACTTATCCCGACAAGGCGATAACATTATCGGTGGGCGAACGCAGCGCAGAGGCTTACAAGGCTTTCAAAGATGCAGGTGCCGACCGTTTTTTGTTACGTCATGAGACTCGTAATGATGAACATTATGCTTATCTTCATCCTTCTAACATGAGCTCGGAAAATCGTCGCGACTGTCTCTTCACTCTTAAAAAACTTGGATTCCAAACAGGCAGCGGAATGATGATTGGCAGTCCAGGACAGACGGTAGAACATCTATATGAAGATATAAAATTCTTGGAAGAGTTAGAGCCTCAGATGATTGGCGTAGGACCTTTCCTCCCTGCGACAAATACTCCTTTTGAGAATTGTAGCTCTGGAACGGTGGAGCAAACTATACTTATGGTGTCGCTGCTTCGTCTTCGTTTTCCTAAAGCTCTCCTTCCTGCAACGACAGCCTTGGCGACATTATGTCCTAACGGAATGGAACGTGCAATACTCGCCGGAGCTAATGTGGTGATGCCTAATGTGTCGCCTGTTGAACAAAGAAAAAAATATTCAATCTACGATAATAAGAAAAGCACCGGAGCAGAATCGGCGCAACAAATGGAACAACTTGAACAACGACTTAATGCCATCGGTTATCATATTGATTATGGCCGTGGTGACTATAAAAAAACTGACATATTACTTTGAAATTAAAAACAAAAAAATAACACAATGTACGACATAAAATCAAAAATAGCAGAAGAATTCATCAGCGACGAAGAGATTCGCGACACGATGGAATATGCCAAAAACAATAATGACAACAAAGAACTTATAAAGTCTATTTTACAGAAAGCTCGTGAATGTAAGGGACTCTCTCACAGAGAAGCAGCTCTCTTGCTCGAATGCGACGACAAGGAAATTATAAACGAAATTTATGAAATAGCACGTGAGATAAAACATCGTTTCTACGGAAACAGAATAGTGATGTTTGCTCCTTTATATCTTTCTAATTATTGCGTTAACGGTTGCGTTTATTGTCCTTATCATTTGAAAAATAAGACAATACGCCGTAAGAAATTGTCTCAGGAAGAAATCCGTCAGGAAGTCATTGCTTTGCAGGATATGGGACACAAACGTCTCGCCCTTGAAGCTGGCGAACATCCAGTTGAAAATCCTATCGAATATATCTTGGAAAGTATCAAGACCATATATAGCATTAAACATAAAAACGGTGCTATACGCCGTGTTAACGTCAATATAGCTGCTACTACAGTAGAGAATTATCAGAAATTGCGTGATGCGGGCATCGGAACTTACATACTTTTCCAAGAGACATATAACAAGAAAAATTATGAGGCTTTGCATCCTACAGGTCCTAAGAGCAATTATGCTTATCATACAGAAGCTATGGACCGCGCAATGCAAGGTGGTATCGATGATGTTGGTATCGGAGTGCTCTTCGGATTAGAGACATATCGCTACGATTTTGTGGGTCTTCTTATGCATGCCGAACATCTTGAAGCTACTTACGGCGTTGGCCCTCATACTATCAGCGTGCCTCGTCTCTGCATGGCAGACGACATCGACACTTCTGATTTCAAGAACGCTGTGCCAGACGATATCTTCTACAGAATAGTAGCTATAATAAGAATAGCTGTTCCTTATACTGGCATGATTATTTCAACTCGTGAAAGCGAGAAGAGCCGCGCTCGCCTCTTAGAACTCGGTATATCTCAAATTAGCGGAGGCTCGCGCACAAGTGTCGGCGGTTATGTCGAGCCTGAACCAGAAAGCGAAAACTCAGCCCAATTCGACATCGCTGACAATAGAACTCTCGACCAAGTGGTTGGATGGCTCCTCGACCTCGACCATATCCCAAGTTTCTGCACAGCTTGCTATCGCGAAGGAAGAACAGGCGACAGATTCATGTCGCTGCTCAAAAGCGGACAAATTGCTAACTGCTGCTTGCCTAACGCTCTCATAACATTGAAAGAATATACTAACGACTACGCATCACCAGAAGTCAAGGAAAAAGCTAAGGCGATGATAGAACGTTTGTTGCAAACCGTTCCAAACGAAAAGGCACGTGCGACAGCAGCGAAATATTTAGACGCTATCGACCACGGAGAAAGAGATTTTAGATTCTAATATATTATACTGAAAAATGCAACGTTCAAACCGCTACCATATAGGAATTTTCGGCAGACGTAATGTCGGAAAATCTACTTTGATAAATGCCCTGACCAGACAAGATGTCTCCATCGTTTCGGATGTCGCTGGAACAACAACTGATACGGTCTGGAAAAACATCGAACTGCCTGGTATAGGTGCTGCTGTCATTGGCGACACCGCCGGATTCGATGATAGCGGTGAACTTGGTATATTGCGTAATGAAAGGACTAAACGCGCAGCGCAACAAGTCGATATGGCGATAATACTCGTTACAGGAAATCCTGGCGACGCATCTTACGAATTAGAATGGCGCAACTTCTTTAAAAACGCAGATATACCAACGATTTTCGTCTTGACAAAATACGATTTGAAGACTCAGGAAGGTGATTTGTCATTATGGAAAGATGTTTTGAAGGAAGATGTTTGTGCAGTCTCAGCAAAAGAAAATATCGGAATAGATATATTGTTGGATAAGATGGCATCGCTTTACAAAAACGACGATAATCTCGATGATATAACATATTCCTTGGTGAAAGAAGGCGATGTTGTAGTACTTGTTATGCCGCAAGATGCTTCTGCGCCAAAGGGAAGATTGATTCAGCCGCAAGTTGTGACGCTGCGTAATCTCCTCGATAAACAGGCAATTGCGCTTTGCTGTACTCCAGAAAAACTGCCTCAGACACTCTCATCTCTCAACGCTCCTCCTTCATTGATAATTACAGACTCGCAGGTGTTCGCTCAAGTGCAGCCGCTCACTCCAAAAGAAACGAAACTGACTTCGTTTTCGGTGCTGATGGCTCGATATAAAGGTGATATTGACACTTTCCGTGAAGCAGCTGCTGTTTTGATGTCGCTCCCAAAAAATGCGAAGATACTCATAGCTGAGGCTTGTTCTCATATACCTCAAAATGAAGATATTGGAAGAGTGAAACTGCCTCGTATGTTGAGAAATAAATTCGGCGAAGAATTGCAGATTGACATCGTTTCAGGCAACGACTTCCCAGATGATTTGTCGTCTTATGACTTGATAATTCATTGCGGAGCGTGCATGTTCACAAGAAGGCATGTGATGTCGCGTGTTAGAAGAGCAAAGGCACAGAACGTTCCAATAACGAATTACGGAATTGCTATTGCGGCATTGACAGGAATATTAAGCAAGGTAACGATATAAATTTATAGTTATGAAGAAAATAGTTTTGTTTACAATTTTATGTGCCTCAATCTTTTCAGCAAAGGCTCAGGTTGATGAATATCAGCAAATGATAGATTCATACAAAAAAGAGTATGAAAATATGCTTAAAGAACAAGATAGGGCAGTAGCTGAAATGAAAAAAGAATATAAGGATTTTGTAACAAAAGCTAATGCTGAATATGCAGACTTTATGAGAAGAAGTTGGGAACTTTACGAGGAGTTCCTTTCACAAGATCTTTCTATGTCGCAGCCTAAGATAAAGCAGATTCCTGTGGCTGATAATTCGCAGCTCACTAATATCAAATCGAACGATGTTCAGTATAAGAAAATAGAATCTCTTCCTCAAGTGTCGGATGTTTCTAACGTTAATTCTATTGAAAATGATGCTAAAACTTATTCAGATAATTATGTGGTAAGAAAAGTCGTTACAAATTCTGGGGTGAAAAGCGTGGCAAACATCTCTGATTATTCTTATGATAAAAAGAAAATCAATATGTCTTCTAATGTCAGCATTGATTTTTATGGAAAGAAACTCGATTTTGATGTGGATGGAAAGCTTCGTCTTAAAAACAAAGGCATCAAGGAGTCGGATGTGGCTGATTATTTTGAAGAGATTTCAACGATGGCAGAGGAGACTTCTTCACTATGGAAACAAGTCGATTCTTATGTCAGAGAGATGGGACTCAACGAATGGGGCTACTTCAGCATCCTGCGCTCATTGTCTGAAAATGTTTTTGCCGACATCGATAATCGCGTTTTATTTACCTTCTACATGTTACGTAATGAAGGCGATTTCAAAGTGAAAGTGGCAAGAGGCAAGGAATCAAATAAACTGACTCTTTTGGCAGCTATCGACAATAAAAAAGAGGTTTATTCTTACTCTTTCTTCCGCTTTAATGAAGGCAATTGCCAATTGAAATATTATTCGATATATGGTGGCGGAAAGGCTAACGAAAGTATTTATACATACGATTATAATGAACAAGATAATGAGTTGAGACAGATGGGCTTAGATTTTTATAATCAGTTGAATATGGGACAATGCGACGCTAAAAGGGAATTGAATTTCAAGAAGATAAACTCTAAGATAGTATTGCCTTATAACAGTTCTCATATAGCGTATCTCAATGACGTGCCGATGACGGTGTTCCCTATCTATTTCGCATCGCCGATTTCTATAGAGGCTCAAGATGTTTTCAATAAAAAACTTAATGAATTAAAATATCAATACACAGCAGTTCAATTTATTGATATCCTTCTTAATTTCGTTCAAACAGCTTTTGATTATAAGACTGACGATCAACAATTTGGATATGAAAAATATTTCTATCCAGAAGAAGTAATAGCATATCCTTATAGCGACTGTGAAGATCGTTCGGCATTGTTTGCATGGCTCGTGACAAATTATACCGACGCAAAAGTCGTTGGATTACAATATGATGGCCATCTCGCAACGGCTGTGTGTTTTGGCGAGAACGTTAACATAAATGGCGATATGTTTTCCTATGGAGGTAAGAAATATTATGTCTGTGATCCTACTTACATTAACGCTTCAATAGGAATGACAATGCCTCAATATAAAAACAAGATGCCTAAAATTATAAAGATGAATAATTGATTTATTCTACTTTGACAAAAACATATTTTACATCATAATCGTCCTTGTATTCTATGTTTGCAAGGTCTAATTTGGTGATTGTGTATGCTTTAGGTATTATTCCGCCAATCTCTATCTCATGAAAATGTATCAATCTGTTTTTGTTTATTTCCCATGTAAACTTACTCGCTTCCGATTCTAAAACGTCGTCGGCTGTGTCCCATGTCCAGCCGCTACCTTCGTCATTATATCTATAAAATACACTTCCCGATTGCCATAGTCCAATGATTAATTCACTGTCATACACTTGATCTTCAAATACTTCTGGATTGATGACTTCTGGCTTATATTCTATCGGCTGTGATTTTTTCCATATTATGAATGCAATAACGCATAATAAAATTGTAACTAATAGTATTAAAATGATTTTCTTTCTCATATAAAGTTTTATTTTAGTTTAAAAAAATCTTTTCATAACAGCATAAGCTTCCTTGATGCCTAATTCGCCAGCTTTACTTAAATCGCTGCGTGCCATCCCTTTTTCGCCTAAATATAATAATGTCAGACCTCTGTTGTAATATGCTTCGGCAAGGTTTTGTTCGTATTTGATTGCTTGCGTGTAATCGTCTATGGCTTTATGAAACTCTTGCATCTGCAAATGAAGATTGCCCATATTATACCAAATGAATGGGTTTGAAGAATTCTTCTCCAAAGCTATCTTCATGCTGTTATATGCTTCTTGATAATCAGGCTTCGTCTGTGTCCTTATAATCTTGTTTTTATAGTCTGAATTCTTCTTGTAGTTGATGGTAATAGGGTCGTTGTAATTTTGATTTGTTAAGATAAGTTCTGCTTTTTCTTTTTGTAATGATGCGATATTGATATTTGCATAAATATCGTATGTTACGTTGCCAATCAATGAGTTGAAAACGTTTTCAGCATGTTGGTAATTGTATATCTCATAATTGGAAATGCCTTTCAGGAATGTCCTTAAATCTTTGTCGTTTATTGTCTCTATTATTGAATCGTTAAGATACGACTGGTAGCTTTCGTTGGAAAAATCAGCTTGCATATAAACGAGTCTTAATCCGTTAAGTTGTTTGTTTTCATTGATATGACTTAATGTAGCGTCAACAAAATGACGTTTGTTTTGACTGTTTTTGTCGTTAGAATTGAACTTGTCAACGCAGATGATGAAATTGCTGAAAGGCTTGATGTTGACAGCCGTGAATTGAGCCAATTTTCCTCCTTTATCGCCATTGGAGAAGTCTGATTCAAAAGCGATTATTTTATCGTAATCTATCGATTTTGAATATATATTGTATAGGGAGTCGATGTTTTTATCATTGTTATTCACAAGATTTATTATTTCTTTTGACTTATATCTGTCGGCTTCAGCACCTTTGATGTCGCCTTTTTCATATCTAACAACCGATCTGTTGACCCAAGCGTCGATGAAGTCAGGGAAAAGTTCTATGACTTTTGTGAAATCTTGTTCAGCATTGTCTAGGTCTTTCATCTTGTAATATAAAATTCCTCTGTTGAAATATCCATAAATGTTTTCTGGGTTTATTTCAATTACTTTATCGAAGAGTGCGAGAGCGATGTCGTCTTCTTTAAGCATGCCGTAAATGATGGCTCTGTTAAAATATGTTAAGGCGTTGCGTTGGTCAAGATTGTTGACTCGCTCGTAATCTTTAAGTGCTGCTGTCGTGTCGCCCATGTTGAGAAATACTGTTCCTCTGTTGAAGAAGATGATTGGATTGTCTTTCTCCATTTTAAGAGCGTTGTTGAAGTCGGTCATTGCTTCTTGATATTTTTCACGTTCCATCTGTATTATGCCTCTTCTGATTAAAGCTTCTATGTTGAAATAGTCGTAATAGACAGCTTTGTCGAGGTCGTTGATGGCATCATCGAGGCGGTTGAGAAATCTTTTTGCGACGCCTCTGTTGATATATGCATTTGCGTTGTTGGGGTTTATAATCAGCGCTGTGTCAAAACTTGCTATTGCATTTTCAAAATCATTGAGATGTAGTTTCGTAGAGCCAAGAGCGATGTGAAGTTCCGGATCGAAAGGGTCGAGCTTTATAGCCTTATTGTAGTCATTCTGTGCGTCAGCGAAATTGCCGAGTCTGTCGTTGGAAATCCCTCTGTAATGATAGGCACGCACATAAAGAGGATGTATTTCAAGAGCTTTTGTGAAGTCTTTTACTGCGCCTGTAAAGTCGTTGAGACTATATTTGGCAATTCCTCTTAGGAAATAACCTTCAAAGTCGTTGGGTTTGGCTATGATGGCCATATTGAAATTGTGAATCGCTTCGGAATAATTTTCTTCCGACAAGTCGATGCGACCCATCAAGATATAGTGTTTATGATTAAGTTGAGAGAATGCGTTGTGAGCGGCAAGTAGGAAAAATAGTGCGATTATGTAACGTAGAGACCCCATTTGTGGAATTATTTCTGTTTAGAATAAGTAACAAATGATTCCATTATTTTCTCGTTATATGATCTCGAAACTGGAATTTCTTTAATTCCTTTAACATCAAATTCGAGACATATTTCAGTATTTTCCTTTCTTAATGAAGCGACATGCTCGAAATTAATCATGAAGGAACGATGACATCTTTGTATAGGAGTGTCTTTAAGGTCTTCTGATAATTTTTTCAGCGTGCTTCTAAGCATGAATTCATACAACTTTTCGTTGTTGATATATTTGATTGAGCAATAGTTGTCTGACGATTCTATGTAGATGATTTTTTCACATGCTAAAGTGAATCTGATTTCGTTTTTCTCATCTTTAAATTGAATTACTCTGCCTTCTTCTTTTTCCATTATCTGAGCGTCTTTCTCTGGTATCACGATGCGGATGAGATGTTCGTTATATAGATAAAGGAAAGATATGATGTAAGGGATGAGCAACATCCATGTTGTGTTGGCTATTGTTTTTCTTAATATTTCAAATGTTGCGTCCCAATACAGGAATTCTGGATTTGCAAGGATATAATTGTCGATATATCCTACTTTATAAGCAAGGAAGACATAGAATATGGCCAGAATTGTGATTTCACATAAAATCCAGATGAGATATTCCAAGTATCCTATCGAGATTTTTTTTACGAAGAAATACATTATTATTCTGCTGATGGATATGAGTGCGCATCCGACGAGAACCATCAGAGAAGAATAAAGGAAATAGTTCATCGTGTTGATTCCAGGAATCCAAGTTTCAGAGTTGAAAGGACGGAAAATATTGATGAATACCAAGGAATATACAGTAGTAAAGAATATTAACTTTCTGATATTCTCCTTAGTAACCAAAAAAGAAGGCAAATCTTTATTGCCGAAACGTAACGAGTATTTCTTCTTATTTTCCTGTTCAATCATGATTGCAAATTTACAATTTTTTCTCTTAATTTTTTGTAAAAAATAAATATGACGACAAATAAAATCTTTATTTTTTTGGAAGTTTTTTTAAGTTTATAAAAAAAGAAAAAGTTGCTTTTTTAGAGCAACTTTTCTTATGTTTTATGATAGTGTTAAAATACTATTGCAATTTGAAGATGATTGGCACTGTGAATGAACAGCGAACTGCAGTACCACGTTGTTTACCAGGATTCCATTTAGGCATGCTGTTGACAACTCTCACAGCTTCTTCGTCGCAACCGCCGCCGATACCACGCATAACTGTTACGTTAGAGATTGAGCCGTCTGGTTCAACAACGAAGTTAACGAATACTCTACCTTGGATGTCGCTTTCACGAGCCATTAAAGGATATTTAATATTTTTTTGGATGTATTCCATCATCTTAGCAGCGCCACCTGGGAATTCAGGCATAACTTCAACAACTTTGAAGATTTCTGCTTCAACGATTTCTTCTTCTTCTATTTCAGCTGGAGCGAAATATTCTTCGATGACTTCATCTTGAGATACTTCAGCGTCGATTTCGATGTCGTCTTCTACTTCGACGTCATCTTCTACAACTTGAATTTGAGTTACTTGTGGTTTTGGTGCTGGTGGCTGTGGTTTTGGTTGTTCTTGTTTTGTAATTTCAACCATTTCTTCTTCTATGACTTCAACGGTTCTTTGTAAATCATCTACAACTTGTTTGTCATAGCTTTTGTATTCGAATACACGCCAGATGACGAATAAAGTCACAACTAAACCGATCAATACAAAAGTCGATTTCTTGCTTTCAAGATCTGCTTTTGGTGATTTTTTAATTTCCATTTTTATCTTTTTTTCTAATTAAACTCAAAAAAATTATTTTCGCCACAAAGGTAATAAATTTCTTTAGAAGTTGTTCTTTTCTTTTTTTATTTTTTTAATTTTTTTTTGAAGCAAAAAAAGAAAACGATAATGCCTAAAACACAACCTATTGCATCGGCGATGAAGTCGAAGATGCTTCCGTATCTATTAATAAATATGTATTTCTGGAGTAATTCTGTCAGGCCTCCGTAGGAAATAGTAAGTATAAAGGTCAGCAGAAAAGTTTTTCTTTTATATGAATTGCTGTTTGACAGCATTTTGTTCCTATATCCCCATAGCGCTAAGAACGCCAGTATTCCGAAGAGGAGGAAATGTACTATTTTGTCGGGACCTATCCAATCCCAGAAATTGACAACTGTCGGAAAGCATCTTCCCGGTAGTCCCATCAATATCATGACGAATATTGAATAAAAGAGACTAGGATATATTCCTTCCGACAGTCGTTTCAAAATTATTAGCCGATTAATTCTTTGTAAGCTTCAGCTGTTAATAAACCTTCGATGTCAGCTGGGTTAGCTACTTGAACTTTGATGATCCAACCTTCACCGTATGGGTCGTTGTTAACTGTTTCAGGAGCGTCTGCGAGAGCTTCGTTGAATTCAACAACTGTACCTGCTACTGGTAATAATAATTCTGAAGATGTTTTAACTGCTTCGATTGTACCGAATGTTTCTTCTGCTTCGAGTGTTTCATCAACTGTGTCGATGTCAACGAATACGATGTCACCTAATTCATGTTGTGCGAAGTCTGTGATACCTACGTAAGCTGTTTCACCTTCTAAGCGGATCCATTCATGGTCCTTTGAATACCTTAATTCTGCTGGAATGTTCATTTTTTTTATTTTTAAATTTATAATTACTTTTTAATGTGCCAAAATTACAATTTTTATTCTTATAAATATTACTTCTTTGAAAATTTTTATTGTGCCAAGCTAAATCTCATTGTTACACCAGCAAATGTATTTGATGTCTTGAATGAATTAGCGATAAATGGGTCTGTCATGTCGTGACGGAAGAATGCCTGCATGCCTAATCTGTTGCTGAAATCATAGTCGGCGGTGAGATAAATGTTTATCTTGTTTTGACCTGATGAGATCTGGCTGTAATTCTCGTCAATGCTTCTAAGGATTGTCTTGTCCTTTCTGAAGCCTAAGTCGAGTTTCATGGTGAGTTCGTTGGCGTTTTTAGATGAACCGCCCAATGATGATATGACCAATCCTAAGTCTTTAAAGGTGTAGCCACAGCCGATAATGATTTCACGTCCTTCAGCTTCTGTAAGTTGATTGTTGATGAAGCTGATAGTAACAGTTCTGCTTTTCTTGAAGTCTAATGATGGCGACAAGTTGTTGTTGAACGATAATTTAATACCGATCAGAGGCGCATATTGTTCTGAAACGATAATCTGAGCCATGTCGTATTGTGGGACTCTCAAGTTAGTTCCATCATACATCAACATCGTGTTGTTTTCGTCGTAATTGAGGTTTGTTGCCCATGATGAAATAGAATATGTTGACTTGTAAGAATGTGTTATGTTGATGGTTTTAAATATCTTCTTCAGCGCTGGTATTTTGGTGAGTCCAGTGAAGTTGACCGACCAGTTAGGCAATGCTATTTTTTTGAATAATGATAATTCAACATCGTTGACATCCTGTCCTGAATATGCTGCCATGAATGAATAGATGAGAACATCTTGTGAGTTGGCTGCGTAGCCTAATGGGAACATTCCGTTGCCAATGGAGTCGTAAACCATAGGAGCGCCCATGTCGAGCCATGATTGATTTTCATAGGCGAGTCGCATCGCTATGTCTTGTCTGTTTTTCAACATAGTCTCGAACAACATATCGCCATCTTTGAATGATGTGGCTGTCATAAGATGCGAGATGTTGAAGTTACCTCCGTTAGATGGTGTATAGAAGTTGAACATTCCATTAGCGTCGGCTCTGAAATATTCGGAGAAGTTCTCGACGTAAGTTCTTGTTCCGCTGATGTCAATCTTGAAGTTCTGGAATGGTTCAAGAACAATCTTGTAGTTGTAACTTTCATTGAATCTTTCGGAATAAGCCTGGTTGAAAGTGGTGTCTGTTGTTAACCAGTTGTTGTTTATTGCGTGGTTTAAAATGTCGTTGTTTCTACCTAAGACGAATGCCCAGCCAGGAGCTCCTGTCATTGTGTTGATGCCTAAATAATCAGGTTCATACATATAACCAGGCAATGAAACGCCGCTGCTTTGTGAGAATGAGAAAGATGCTTTTTTGACGCTTAACAATACTCTTGTAGCGTTGTCGCCAATTATTTTGCCATAGTTTTTCTTTGGTTCTTTGCCTGTAGTGTCGATGGCTGTCGCTTCCTCTTTCTTAGGCTGTCTGCTGTCTTTGTTGTTTCTTCCGCTGGCGCGTTTAGGTGTTGTGACTTCTTTGAAGTAAGGCACCTTATTATATAATTTTGTAAAGTCAGCGGTTCCGTTGAACTGCAGCATTGATTCGTTTTCGTTCACGTTACCCATAATAGCCTGTGTTGAACGAGAAGAAGCGGTCCAGCGGTAGTTTCCAGTATAGTTGGCGCTTGCTGTTACCCAGTCCATCAGAGGTAATTTATTAATAGGTATAGTATAGTTGAGTTTTGCTGTCTGGTTGAATCTTGACATAGAACCTAATCCGTAGATTTCGTTTCGGATGGTATCTCTGTTAGCGCCCCATTCTGCTGTTTCTCTTTCTGGATTGCCAGCTGGTTCGTATATATATGCGTTGGCACTTGCGTTATAAGTGAAGTTCAAGCCTTTTGTGATGTCGTAACGGAAGTCATAGTTACGGTTCCAGTCCCAGTTTTTGGCGTATGTAGGCCTGATGATAATGTTGCCAGTGCTTTTGTTTCTCAATTTTTGTTCTTGATATTGTCTGAACATTTCTGTTGTAAATGAGAAGCTCTTAGGCATATAATAGAAGTTTATGTCTTTGATGAGTTTCAGATGTTTTGACGAAGCCCATTTGGCGTTAGCGAAAGGCTGTATGTTTTTGGCGTTTGTTGAATATGAGTAACCGAGTCCGCCTCTATAGCTTTTGTCGATAGAATATTCAATGTCGCTGTTTCTTTGTTCTTGTTTAGTATATGCGTATGTGGCATTGAAGTTTTCGATATTCCAGAAGTGTGGCTTTTTGTTTCCGACACGGTTCTTTCTTAAATTGGTGATGTTGAAGTTTGTTTGTTTAACAATGTCAACAGCAGCTTTTTTAAGAGAGTCTCTTCCTGCTTGGTCTTCGATGATGTCGAGAGCGTTCTTGAATTTGACGTCAGGGTCGAATGGGTTGTATTCTGGAGTTATCGATGTTTGATTTTGGTCGTAATGTATTGGTACAGTGATACCTGTTTTTTCAGGAGCCATGAATTTACCTAAATCAATATCAGTAGAAATGCTATAGAATCCGTTAGATTCCATATTTGATTCAGTAGCTTTTGTCTCTAATGCTCCATAGCCTGCCGAGTTGTATGAACCAGCTGCTGTAACACGACCTAAATCTGCCAAAGTAGCTTCAATGCGGCCTGTTGCAGCCCATCCGCCACTGTTGTTCAAGTCGGTGAGTCTTAACTCGTTGATCCAAATGATAGCGCTCTTGTCAGTGCCTATTTCATTATGACTCTTAGGGTTTCTGACACCAATCATCATGCTTCTGACTTCGCTGATTGTAGGGTTACCCAAGACTTTAATCTTGTTTTTGCCAGAATATTCGGTATAGACTCTGTTTGATTGGACGTTGTTGGTTCCCAACGATTTGTTACGGTTGTTCTTGACTTGTATAAGTTCGTCAAAATTGATTTCTACATTGTTTTCTTCTGGCCAGATTTTATCGTCTTCTGTCGATGAAGTGTACCATTCTGTGAATTTAAGAGGTACTTCATATTCGTAATAGTTGTCGGTTAAGTCGGAACCGAAACGTAAGAATACGGTGAGGTCGCCGTCTTCCATGTCGTCGTATTCATACATCTGTTCGGCATGAATGAACATCTTGAGTTTTTTATAATAACGGAAGTCGAAGCTTGTTGATTTATAAACCGCTCTTGCGTCGCCATCGACGAGGTTCTCAACAGAAAGTTGTAAGGCTTGCTCGTTCTGACGATAAGATGACAATGTTCCAGTATAGACCTCTTGATAAATTCCAGGAGGGATTACGTAAGGTATAGGCTGACGGCTGCTGTTCTCTTCGAGGTTGACGGCAGATTGTTCGAACAATGTGTGGTTTGTCTGGTCGCCAGGCATGTATTCTCCAGGAGCTTGAATTGCGTTGTTGTATGTTCTCCATTCGCCTCTTACAAGGTCTAAAGTGGCGAAACGAAGTACGATGTCGCTCTTGAATCCTTTCATGAAAATTCTCATGAAACGTATTGATGAATAGCCTTCTATGTTGCCGATAATCTTATCTGGTTCTTTGATAGGAATACGGAATTGGTACCATTTGATTTCTTTTACTTCACCGTTGATAGTAGTAACAGTGGCTGTACGAATATCTGAAATTCTGTTTTGACCAGATTTCATCATTTTAGCAGGGTCGAGGTCAATTTCATATTGATAATAATTTTCCGATTCGCTTAATGTATTGTCACTGTTAATGTCTTCAACATCAGGGAGTGTGCTGTTGTTTGTTGTGTAATCCTCTATATATTGTGACTCTGATGGAGAGTTGCCTTCATTGCCGTTATATTGTTTGTAACGTTCCAGAATACTTGAATATTTAGGGTCGTTATCGTAATCGGTGCCTCTGAAGTAGTGGTAGTCGTCTGATGAAGGGTCTTGTTTAGCTTGTTCAAATGCTTCGTTTGATACTTTGCTTTGCAAAATGTCAAGATAGTTTTTGAAGAATGATTGCTCGTCGGAATTAGAAAGACCGTCATAACCTACGTCTTGATATTGTCTTGAGTCGGGGTTGGAGTCGAATGCGTCAACTAATGCTTGTAATGATGGCACGCGTCCCCATTTTGTTGTGTCAACGTTGATTACATTGTCGCTTGTTGGCAATCCGTTTTCGTATGATTTTCTTCCGTCGCGCAAAATATCTTCGGAGATGTCGCCTAAGTTGAAATACAGTTTACCTGTGTTGCTTTGGTCTTGACCTTCAAAGAATGGGTCCATAAGCCAGAATTCAATGTACTCGACATTAGTAGCATTGAAATCGGATGACTCTATAGCTCTCATGATACCGCCCCATCTGTTTTCAGGATTAGAGAATGAACCGTCTTGGTTAAGATTATCAGTATCATAATTGTAAGGACCTCTTAATGTTGGGTAATATGCTAAGTTGAATACAGATACGTTAGTGGAGACTCCAGCTTGGAAGTCTTTGTTAGGGAATATTTCTGTTTCGAAAACCTGTCTTACTCTGTGGTCTGACAATTCGTCGTTGGAGACGTTTGGAGGTAAGATTCTGCTGCTTCTGTTATAGAATACAGATTGGTCTATTATGTACCATGATAATTTTGAACGGTTTTTGCCGAAGTCAAGTCCAGTAGTAGAATATGCTTCTGGGAAAAGGTTGTGTTGGTATTGTGGCGTACTTGCAAGATGCCATGTTGACCATTGACGAAGGTCTATTGTTGATTTAGCTCCTTCGAAGTCATCAATATATGATGTGCCTGTTTGACCGTTTTCTTTGTTTATATCTTGGATGAAATGAGCAAATTCACCATAGATTGAAATTCTTGACTTTTGTTTTGTTTCAATAAATGGCAGTTTGTCGATAAGGTCGGTTAATAATTGAGAATCAGTTTGATAATTGATGTCGAAGCCGTAAATTGTGTTAGATAGAGGTTCGTCGTTATAATTGACTTTTGTTGTATATGCTCTTTCATTAAGATGTAAGATTGTTCCTCCTATCAGGAAGTCTGGATTTATCTCATGTTCAACTCTTGCGCCCATGAATGACTTTTTCATCGTAGTCATGGCTGTGTTGTTTTCCAAAGAGATGTTGATGTTAGCTCCAGAGTTGAGTAAAGCCTCGTTTAAAATTGTGACTCTACCGAGTGTGTAATCCACTGTATAATCGACGTTTTCTACAAGAGGAGCTCCGCCTGCAGTCACGGTGACAGAACCAGGAGAGACATTAAGTGCATTTAAATTTATTTCGCTTCCAGATGATGATGTGTATTGTCCTTCAAGTCTGAATTTGTTCTTTTCGGTATATTGTTCGGCAGAGGTTTTTGTCAAAGTGTATAACGAATCGAATGCATATTTTTCGGCAAGGACAGGGTCGTCTGCGAATATTTTTCTTATGTGACTTCCAAATGGCTCCAATACAGGGAAATAGATTCGTCCGGTTGCGGCGTTGATGGTTCCGCCGTTTGTGGTGGCACCGTTGATAAAGTCGAACAAACCGTCACCGCCATCTATAGGATTTTGTTGTGTGTTCAAGTTATCTACGTTCATAAGGTGAATCAATGATTTGCCTTTTAAATCACCTTCTGCGTCGGCGAAATATCCGGTTGCGACTCCGTTTTCATTTCCCAAGTACAAGATGTTCATGATGAAATCGTTAGGGCTGACTTGGTAGGCTCTGATGTTATAAACGTTTTTCATCATAAGATTCCACATCGGCATCTTGGTGTTGATGGTAGTGCTTTTCAATAATTTAGTAACCAATACATTAGGATCTGCAATGTTTTGGTCTGAAAATTCACCTACTTGATAGACCTTATCTTGTCCGATGATAGTATATTGATATGCTACAGCAAGAGTTTGGTTGGCGTTCAAGTTGATATTCAATGTGATGAAGCCTAATTTGCTGTTGAGGACATATTCGGACGGACTTAATTTTCTTGCTTTTTGTAATTTCTCGAAATCTTTGCCAGATGTATAACCTTGCGATGTAAGATATGAAGTGACATTATTCAATGATCTTAATGAATTGTAGTCCATATCGTAGAGCAATGTGTTAGATGAATTGTCTGGATATTGAGCGCCAGTGTTTCCCGAAGGCTGTATTTCGCTGTCATTGAAGATCCATTCGTTTTTGCCTTCGCCTAAGTCGGTGAAAGCTACTATGTTACGGCAGTTTTCGTAGTTGGAAGTGGTATTAGTTACCCAGACTTCAATTTTGTTGATGTTGATGTCTGATGTTACTAAAGGAAGGTCTTTCAATGCGTTTTCGTAGTTATCTCTAAAATATTGGCTGAGGAAGAAGTGTCTGTTTTCTTCATAGTCGAGACATTCTATTTCGTATTCGTTGCTAAGGGAACCGCCGCTCACTGTAATGTTCTGAGTTTCACTTTCTTGGTATGAAATGACTGATGTAACGGTTGTTTTACCAAATTGTAATTTCGTTTTGATACCGAACAACGACTGTGTTCCGGTGATGAGAGAACTTTTTAAAGGCATGTTAACGTTACCAGCCTCAATGAGTTGTATGATGTCGTCTTCATCGCCTTCGTATTTTAAAGTGAATTTGTTGTCGAAGGTGAATTGAGTTTCTGTGTTATAGTTGAGTTTGAATTCTATTTTATCACCAATTTTTGCAGCGGCGCTTAATTGGATGCTTTCGTCAAAATCGAAATTTGTAACGCTTTGTAAGTCAACAGGACGAGAAGGGTCGTTGCGTTTTTGGTTCTTGATGCCGAAAGTGACGTCGGCAGAACCTTGCAATTTGATGTCTATCGTGTTGCTTCCGAATATTTTATCGAAAGCTTTTCCTCCAACATAAATTGTTGGGATAAGTTGGTTTCCGTTGCTTGAGTTGTCGCTTGTTGTCTCGCGACGTTCTTTCCAGTATTCTTTTTTAAGTTTGTCGTTCTGATATTTCATGTAAAGGTCCTGGCTCATGCTTTGAGGCTCTTTGTACATGAAATCACCTATTTTGCTGTAAAAAGTATATTGTCCTGTTACTGGGTCATATACGATTTCACGAGTGATGTTGGAAGGTTCTTGGAGATAAAAACCAGATTTGTTATTGCTTTGGTTGAGTGGATTCCCGTCATCATACGGGATAGGGTAGATGAGCTTTGTTGTGTCGGAAGTTTGAGCTTTTATGGCATTAGATGACACTATTATGCCTAAAAATATAAAAAGCTTGAAGATGTTATTTATAAAAATAGATTTTCTCATACTTGAATAATAATAACTTACAGTAATCTAAGAGCTTCTTTAATCAGTTGTTCCACATTAGGACTTTCCATCTGTGACATGAGTTTGTCCAAAATTTTCTCAATGCTTGTTCTGTTGAAGCCTAAAACCATCAAAGCAGATAACGCTTCTTCTTTTAATGTATTGTAACCGACAGGAGTTTTTTCGCCTTCTGAAATGTTAAGTTTTGATATCTTGTCGTGCAAGTCAACAATTATCCTTTGGGCTGTTTTGGCTCCTATGCCTTTAACGCTCTGAATGGCCTTGGTGTTGTTGTTTGATATTGCATCTACGGTCTCTCTGACAGTCAATGATGATAGTATTAAACGAGCGGTGTTGCATCCGACTCCCGAGACTGTTATTAGCTGCAGGAACAAAGAACGCTCTTCTTCTGTGTAAAAACCATAAAGGATATGTGCGTCTTCGCGGATGGCGAGATGTACATAAAGTTTGACTTCCGATTGTTCGCCTATGGCTGTAAAAGTGTTTAAAGTGATATTTATTAAATATCCAATTCCTTGATTGTCAAGGATTATATAGGCAGGATTTTTTTCTGCAACTTTGCCGGAAATAAAACTATACATATCTCAATTATGCATCAAATTCTTCAAAAAAATGTTGATTATATCAAACGACAAAAGTACGTTTTTTTGTGCTAAAAAGCAATAGTTTTTTTTGAGCTTTTTTTGCTTTAAAACTAAGATTATTTATACCTTTGCAAAAGTATAAATGAGCATAATTTTTAAATGAAATATTTGATATGAATCCTTCAATTGTAATTCTCGCCGGCGGTGGCCCGGCTCCTGGTATCAATACAGTTATCAGTACTGTAGCTAAGACATTCTTGAAAGATAATTACCGTGTTATAGGTCTCCAAGAAGGTTATAAAAATCTCTTCAAACCTAATCCAAAATGTGTTGAAATGGATTTCGCATACGCAGATCATATTCAAAGAATGGGTGGATCAGCTTTGCAAATGAGCCGTTATAAACCAAAAGATGAAGAGTTTAATACAGATTTCTTTGTTAAAAATAATGTGAAGCTTTTGGTTACTATAGGTGGCGATGATACAGCTTCAACCGCTAATCGTATTTCTAAATATTTGGCGGCTAATAATGTGAAGATTCAAAACATTCACGTTCCAAAGACTATTGATAATGACCTTCCACTTCCTGAAGGCGTTCCTACATTCGGTTATTATTCAGCAAAAGAGGCTGGTGTGAGAATCTCTCAAACTGTTTATGAAGATGCTCGTACAAGTGGTAACTGGTTCCTCGTATCAGCTATGGGCCGTGAAGCTGGTCACCTCGCTTTCGGTATGGGCGCCGCATGTCACTATCCAATGATTATCATCCCTGAAATGTTCTATAACACTGAGGTTACATTCGAACGTATCCTTAATCTCGTCATCAGTGCGATGGTAAAACGCAAAATATTGGGAATCAATTATGGCGTGGCTATCATCAGTGAAGGCGTTTTCCATTTCATGACAGATGAAGAAATAAATAACTCAGGCGTTAACTTTACATACGACGATCATGGCCATCCTGAACTCGGTAATGTAAGTAAAGCTCATATCTTCAATACATTGTTGCAAAAACGTATTTCAGAGTTGGGTCTCTCAATAAAGAGCCGTCCTGTTGAAATTGGTTATGAGGTTCGTTGTGTTGATCCAGGCGCATTTGATTTGTTCTATTGCAGTATCTTGGGCTATGGCGTAAAACAGTTGTTCGACGAAGGTATTTCTGGAGCTATGGTTACAGCTGATAATAAAGGCGAGGTTAAGCCGTTGTATCTTAAAGATGTAGAAGATGAAAACGGTAAGGTGAAACCACGTCTTGTCAATATGAATGGCGAAAAGGCGAAATTGGTTTTCCGTGATTGTCTCCAATATTTGACTCCTGCTGATTACGAAGCGGCTAAACAATATGTCGCAAATCCAGAAGATTACGATTTCAAGAAAATCCTTAACTGGTAATAACCATCCACGAAAAAACACGAAAGTTTCGTGATGGATTCGTGAAGTTTAGTGGATAAAAAATAAACCATCCACGAAAAGGCGCGAAAAACACGAAATTTTCGTGATGGATTCGTGAAGTTTAGTGGACCACTTTTCGGACTGAGCCGGTTTCGTGGACATAAATTTTTATTGGACGAAAACAAAAAGCCTCGATAATCAATGACTACCGAGGCTTTTGTGCTCCCACCTGGACTTGAACCAGGGACCAACTGATTATGAGTCAGCTACTCTAACCGACTGAGCTATAGGAGCAGGAGAACTTGTTAAAACTTTGTTTATAACTTTTTGTTCTATCCCTTGTTTTTTCGAATGCAAATTTACAAATTTGTAGCGAATTTCATAACAAAAAATTAAAAAAAATGAAAAAAAATTTTCCTAACATAAAAAACATCATATTCGACCTCGGTGGAGTCATCATTGATATCGACAGCAACCAGATAGTTAACCATCTGAAAAAGAACGGATTTACTGACATAGAATTACTCGAAACACCTGAGGTAAAACGTACTTTAAAGCAGTTCGAATGCGGCATCATTTCGTCCGAAACTTTCAGAAAAACACTCATGCAACAGCTAAATTTGAAGCTTTCAACACAAAAATTCGACGAAATATGGAACTCTATGATACTCGATATCCCTCAAAGACGTATCGATTTGGTGAAAAAACTCAAGAGTCATTACCATGTTTATCTCATGAGCAACTCCAATGAAATCCACTACGACCTCTTCATCCGCGACCTTCAATTACGTTTCGGTTATCGAGAGTTCGACAGTCTCTTCGACAAATCATTCTTCTCTTTCGACACTCATCTTTGCAAACCAGATCCAGATTTCTTCACTCTCATTTTAGACCGATATAAAATGAAACCTGAAGAAACGCTCTTTATCGACGACACTCCTGAAAACATAATAGCTGCTCAGAAATTGGGAATACTCACATATCACAATATCACTGGCGCTCGCGTAGTCGATTTGTTCGAAAATGGAAAACTTAAACAAGACTTGGATTTTAACGTCATTCATTAAATAAAAAGAAGAGAGTTTTTCAAAACCCTCTTCTTCTTTTATTTATTATAGAAACTGACAACTTCATCAAGTATCGCCGACACTTCTCTTATCGTCTTGGCCTCCATGAGTCGTAATTTAAACTGCTTGAAATTAGCATAACCTTTGAAATATAAGCCCCAGTGCTTACGCATTTCCATCACGGCGTATAACTCGTCTTTCTTATAATTCAAAGAATCGACAAGATGCGTCATAGATACTCTCACTCGCTCACTTACATCGGGAGATGGCAGAATCTCACCTGTTTTAAGGTAATGCTTTACTTCTCTGAAAATCCATGGGTTACCGTATGTTGCACGTCCTATCATAAGACCATCAACGCCAAAATTATCCAAGAAATATTTAGCCGAAGGTCCGTCAACGACATCGCCATTACCTATGATTGGTATCGTCATTCGAGGATTATTCTTCACTTCGCCTATCAAAGTCCAGTCGGCAGGCTCTCCCCATTTGGTAGTACGCAATCTTCCATGAATTGTCAATGCCTGTATTCCTACGTCTTGCAAACGCTCGGCAATGTCAACTATTTCCTTATGTTCACTGTCATAACCGAGACGTGTCTTCACCGTGACAGGTGTCTTGACGGCTTTCACCACAGCCTCCGTTATTTCTATCATTTTTGGAATATTGTTCAAAATGCCAGACCCCGCTCCCTTAGATGCTACCTTTTTGACAGGACATCCGAAATTTATATCGATAATATCAGGATTGTAACGTTCAGCATAGCGTGCCGCTTCAACCATCGGTGCAACATTATTACCAAAAATCTGTACCCCAAAAGGACGCTCCTTTTCCTCAAATCCCAATTTCCTGATGCTCTTCACTGCATCACGAATCAAACCGTCGGAAGAAATGAACTCCGAATAAACAATATCAGCTCCTTGCTCCTTGCACACATGACGAAATGGAGCATCAGTGACACCCTCCATAGGAGCCAACAATAAAGGAATATCTTCAAATTCTAAATTAGCTATCTTTTTCATATCAACTGCAAAAATACTCATTTCATCAAATCAAAAAAATATTAAATTTGCAAAAAAATAAAATATTTCATCATGAATTTTCCATTATTAAAAAAATCAACATTAACTGAAAGAATATTCATCATGGCTGCTCTTTTGGTAGTAGGATATATATTATCTACCATCATTGGCGTCATCGTTACGCTTGTAGCCAGATCTAACAATATGACAGAACTCTCAGTGTTACGTATTGCTCAAATAAGCTCTCAGATACTCACTTTCGTTCTGCCTCCAATATTATACGCATGCATCACCAAAGAGAAACCAATGAAATATTTGGGATTCAACAAAATTCCTCTTTGGTCATTGTTGGGAGTAGCTCTCATATTCACCATTCTCCCTCTCAACAACGTCTTGACAGAATGGAACTCAAACATAAAACTTCCCGAATCAATGGCCGCTCTTGATGAAATAATCAAGTCTTTATCAAAACTAATGCAGGAAACCCTTGAAAAAATGGTCAATGTCAGCGATATAAGCGGACTTATAATCAACCTAATAATGATTGCCGGATTGGCAGCATTTGGTGAAGAACTGCTGTTCCGCTCTGTGTTGCAATCATTCTTGGTCAAAAAATGCAAAAACGCTCACATAGGAATCCTAATTACCTCAATTATTTTCTCATTGATTCACTTCGACATTTATGGATTCTTGCCTCGCCTTGTTTTAGGACTTATTCTCGGATATATGTTCTATTATTCAAAATCCATCTGGGTTCCAATGATAATGCACTTCATCAACAACGGAACAGCTGTAGTACTTTATTACCTTAATAATATTGAAGTTACCAACATTGACGTTGATACATTCGGTCAGACAAATTTGTTACCTTTAATATTAAGCATAATAGCAACTGCAGCCATATTCTGGTTCGTGATACGTAATCATAATAAAGAATTTAAAACTGAAAATACAGAGATATAATAGATGAGAAGTTTATTCATAATAGATAAATTGCTCATTTCCAAATTCGTAAAATTTGGTGTGGTAGGCTGTTCCGGAATGTTAATCGATTTCGGGACAACTTATTTATGTAAAGAAAAATTAAGATTAAACAAATATCTCAGCAATGGCATTGGATTTATCATTGCCGCTACATCAAATTATTTCTTAAACAGAATCTGGACTTTCGAAAGTCACAAAGAAGAAATCGCTGTTCAATATATGCAGTTTATGATTGTATCAACCATTGGATTAGGAATCAATTCTTTGGTTTTGTATCTATTGACAGACAAACTAAAATGGAATTTCTATTTCGGCAAACTCATTGCAATTGCAACCACAACCATTTGGAACTTCTTCGCCAATATGCTATTTACATTCGCTTAAAACACTCAATCCTTAGTTGCTCAGTTTTACAACCACATATTTCACAGATATATACAGTTTTTTCAGTTCCTTAATTCCTCAGTTCCTCCACAAAACACCAAAAACGAATTAAAGAAAGCGAATAATGTCACACCGATTTGTGTTTCAATTGTATCTTCCGTAAGCATCGAAAGCATCATGATAAACAAGAAAACTATATAGATGTAATTACGATTTTTCTTGTCGGCCAGCACAGGGTAAAGCATTGAAAACAAAAACCATAACAAACCTATTATACCAAAAGCCACTGTAATCGCCAGATATTGATTATGGCTCCTGAATCTATATTCCGGCCTTAATTTAGAATTAGTTTCTTCGTAATAATCAGCGAAAGCATCAACAATATCGCCAGTTCCCACACCGAAAACAACATTATCCTTTATAATGCCTAAGGACGCTTTTATAAATTCAATCCGTTGAAACACAGAGCTTCCGTTAGCATCGCCATTTGCAGAATAATTATTATACGCCACCATAATTTTCATGATTCGCGTTTTAACTCCTGGATTCTCTATATAATTATAATTAGCAATGCCATTTTCAATGTTCGTAACATCACTCTCCAAAAGCTGATTTACTCCTTCAGCATCTTTTCTTAAATCCTTTGATGTCAGATAACGAACCAAACGATGATAACCTTCGTTATATTCACTCCTGATTTTCAATTCACTACGCTTATTCCAAGCATCAAGCATCTCTGCTTTTGAGATATACAAACCAATGTAACGTCCGTCTTCAACGCCGAATGCTATTGTATCAAAAACATATTCATTTCCGAGTTTAGTATGCGTATCTAACTGTTCTACAATAACTTCATCAGGATTATTATAATCTGTAATTATTCTATACGGCACATAAATCATCAATGAAGAAAAAATTGCCACGACAACAAGCGTTGAAATTTTAACTGCAATATTTTTACTTTTAAAAATAAAATATAACGCCAAAACTGCACATAAGGCCGCTATAATCAAAACGCTAATAAATGATTCCCAAATAGTTATCTGCCACAAAAACCATATTATCAAAAAGACAATAACGACTTTAACAATAAGGCTGTAATTTCTTTTTATAAGATAATATCCTAAAACAAAAATGGAAAAGACCATGCATAGAGACACTCTGATATGACTTACAAATACCGACAATTCTCTGACATCAACGAAATCGCGACGGAAAAACTTGATCGCTCCTAATATCGTGACAAAGAAAACAGAACCGATAAAAAACCATAACACAGTATCAAACTGTTTCTTATTCAATGGCTTCATCGATGATAAAATCAATGGAAAAACCAAAATAGGAAGTTTGATTCTCAAGTCTTTAAATGCATATTGAAAATCCGATGTATAAATCAAGCCAATGATATGCATGATATACATAGAAACCATCACAACTGCCACTTTGTTATGAACAAAATCGTTGAAACGTGTCTTTATATTATACCATATACCTTTGAAAGACACGATAATACGAGACATTATCCTATTAACAAATGGTTTATCAGAAAACATTTTATTGACGGCCCGCATATCGAGACCAAGCAAAAACCACAAGGCTATGAGATAAAACTGAGATACGCTCAATCCAAATTTTGATGTTGGCAGGAATACACCTATCAATATCAATCCTACCAAATAGAAATAAGTTCCAGTTTTACCGTATTCAACTTTCATTTTTTCAACCTTGAATCTTAAGCTTTCAAATCCAAAACCATCAACTTTAAACTACTCAAACTCTAAACTATTTAAGTAAAGTCTCGTATTCGTTTTCGCCATTAGAATTAAGAAGAATCTCAACAGCACGATTTAATTCCACATCGTCTTTCAATGTTGATATTATCTTGCCTTTTTGGAAATAATATCGGCCTACTATTTCCATTTTAAGTATTTCAGAAATTTCTTTTCTATTGTTAATCAAATCATTTTCCTTATGATTTTTCAATTCGCTTTCCAAAATATCAAGTTGAGGCTTTATATTATCATAATATCCTTCAAGTTTTGCGGTTTTAACCAAGACATCGAAATCCTTCTCGCTTTCACTTGTATATTTAAAGTCTTGTTTTTCAACAAATTTCACAAAGTCGTCATATATTTCGTCAGTGATTTCAAATTCATCAGGAGCAGATATTGACTTATGTTCTTTATAGAATTTGTTGGCATATTTAAAAATCATATTTTGAGCGTAGAGATGAACAGTAATAGTTGAAACTGTTTCAGGTTCTATTTTCACATCTGGTTGAATGCCATGACCTTCGTAAACGATTCTTCCGTTAGCCGTTTTAAATTGAGGACCAAGAGTATCGTTCTTAGCCACTGTGTCATTCTTTGATTTCTTAGAATAATCTATTTCCTGAATACAACGCTTGCTTGGAATATAATATTTAGACACTGTAACTTTCATCTGAGTATTATAACTCATTGGCAAAATATTCTGTACGAGACCTTTACCGAATGTTCTTTGACCAACTATCACACCTCTGTCGAAGTCTTGAATCGCTCCAGAAACGATTTCACTTGCGGAAGCGCTTGATTCGTTAACGAGTACAACGAGAGGTATTTCCGTGTCTTCAGCTTCATGTTTTGTATAATAATTTCTATTTTGTTCGGAAGTCTTACCTTTTGTATAAACGACGAGTTTATTTTTAGGCACGAAAAGATTCACTATATCTACAGCTTCGTTGAGCAGACCGCCGCCATTACCTCTCAGGTCGATGATAAGACCTTTGAGTTCATTTTGCGACTTCATTTCCAAGAATGCCTCCTTCAGTTCTTTAGCAGCGTCTTTAGTAAATTGATTCAGAATGATATAAGCTACGCCGCCATCGAGCACTGTATAATATGGGATATTATCTATTTTGATTTTTTCACGAGTTAAAGTCTTGGTGATTATATCTTTTTCACCTTCACGTTTAATTTTAATAGTAAGTTTGGAGCCTGGCTGACCTTTAAGAAGCTCACTCACTTCAGCCACAGTTTTTTTCTCTGTATTGACGCCGTTTATTTCGAGTATTGCATCGCCAGGAAGGAGACCTGCTTTATGAGCAGGGAAATTTTCGTAAGGCTCTGAGATATGGACATTGTCGTCATAATATTGAATTATTGAGCCTATACCGCCATATTCACCCATTGTAAGAAGTCTTACATCTTCAATTTCAGATTCAGGAATAAAGACCGTATAAGGATCCAATTCTTTAAGCATCGCATTGATTGCTATCTCGTTGAGTTCGGCAGGATTTATCTCATCGACATAATTTTGGTTAAGGTATCTGAACACATTATTATAAATATCGATGCTTTTTGAGATTTCAAAGTTGTTTTGTTTTTCTTGAGCGCACAATGCGAGAGGAAAAACGAGCAATGCGAATAAGAAAACATTAAATTTCTTCATGACTTAAAGTTTTAAGGTACGGGGTCGTAGCCGCTGCCGCCCCATGGATTACATGATAATATTCTTTTTATAGTCAGCCATCCGCCTTTTATGGCGCCGTATTTTTTTATCGCCTCAATTCCATAATTAGAACAAGTTGGTGTGTATCTGCAGTTTCTACCAATGAATGGCGACAATGTCACCTGATAAATGCGTATGAGCAATATCATGAATTCAGCTGGCAGTTGTGCTATTTTCTTCATCATGGAAATAAGTATTATTCAAACGCAAAGATAGTTGTTTTATTTTCTTTTCTATCTCTTCGTACGATAAAATTATTGTTGCTGTATAAACAAGAGCGATGTCAAAAGTGATTTGACTTTTTTCACATTTAACGATTATTTCTGATTTGTTTCTTCTCCATGCTTCGCGGACGAGTCGTTTCACTCTGTTGCGTTTTACGGCGTGATGGAATCTTTTTTTGGAGACAGATACGAGAAAACGAGGAATTGATGGCTCATCTTCCTCAGAATCATGCGCATAAACAACAACTCGAAAAGGATAAAAGTTAAATCCCTTACCCTTTTCGAATAATGTTTCTATTGCTTTCTTTTTATATAAACGCTGTTCTTTCGGAAGTCCTTCGTTCATCGAAATTATTTTTTCTTGGCTTTTTTAATTTCGTTACTGATAAACTCTTCTATCGCCATATTCATTGATGGGCAAGAAGGTGTTGGAGCGCTGAAATTCAAGGTGTATCCAGCGTCGGTGATTGCCTTACATGTTGACTGTCCGAAACCGCCGATAGCGATGTTTTCATTTTGGACAAAGTCAGGGAAGTTTGTTTTTAACGAATCTATACCAGCTGGGCTGAAGAACACAAGCATATCATATTTGTTGATATCGACGTGCGATAAGTCGGCCGACACTGTACGGAAAATAACAGCTTTTGTATAATCCAACTTAGCTTCTTTAAGCATGCCGTCATGATCTTCTGTAACTAAATTGGAACTTGGCAAGAAGTATTTCTCTTCTTTGTGTTTCTTCATGATTTCAACGAGGTCGGCAAATGTTTGCTTACCGTAGAAAATCTTTCTTTTTCTGAATTGAATATAATGTTGAAGGTATGACGCTGTTGATTCTGAAACGCAGAAATATTTCAAGTCATCTGGAATTGTATAACGCATTTCTTTCGCAATACGGAAGAAGTGATCGATAGTGTTACGACTTGTAAGAATAATTGCGGTGAAATCGGTGAGCTTTACTTTCTCTTGTCTCAATTCGCTTGCTGAAACTTCTTCTAACTTAATGAATTTTTCAAATTCTATGTTAACGTTATACTTCTTAATAATTGCTTCGTAAGGCGTTTTGGCAACATCAGCAGGCTTTGGCTGCGACAAAAGGATTGATTTAATCTTCATCTACAAACTTTTTTTTCTTTTACTAATCACAGAATTTTAATCAATTTTAAGAACATAATAAAATGATTTTCAATATACTATATTGCCATGAGAACCATTTTAAACATTATCAAAACCGGTAAAATTTCGACGGTGCAAAGATACAAAAAAATATTTACAAAATTTAATTTCGATAACATTCGCACCTCAATTAATAATTTAACAAATCGTATAATGAATAATATCAATAAAATTGCAATAATTATCACACATAAAAACTTATAAGGATAAAAGAACAATATCAGCATCAATGGTATAAGAACGACGTTTGCCGTTGTCATTGTGGAAATATGCAGATTTATATGAAAATGCAATAATGCATCCGTCTTAAAAAGCCACGAATAAAACAAAGTAAGCAAATAATTAAATATGAATACTGTTGTTACCACGACAGCTATGTCAAAAAAGAAACTCATGTTACCGTGAAGAATATCGTTGCCACCGAAAATGACATAAAATTTCTGAACAAACAGCGACAACGTAAGGACGAATGCAGCGACAGACGACAAGGAAATCATATTAAAGAACGACGGATTCTCACGTATTATCCTATCGCTTCCTCCATTATGAAACGACATTCCAACTATGGATGCAAATCGTTGCGGAAACAAGAATTTATTAAGAACTATGATTATCATAGCCATAAATAATATCAAGAAATTCCATCCAGCGCTAACATAAGAGACATCTCGATGCTGAGGTCCCTTCCATTCTCCCGACTTTTCCGTTATAAACTTAAAATCTTTATATTGATTATCAACGTCTTGAGCCTCAGAATAAAATCCTGCCACCGTGTCATTATTTAAAATAGCATTAAAAGAATTTGTTTTCATAAAGTCCCAGACTGTCATTAATATTTTTTTCGAACTGCAAAATTACATTTTTGTTTTTTTCTTAACAAAATAATGAGATTTTTTTTTGAATTTTTAGAATAGATTCTTACCTTTGTAGCTTGTAAGAAAAGTTTAATAATTAACAATAAAAATATGGATCTTATAGAACAAATAAAACAAAATGCGCGCGAAAACAGACAACGCATTGTACTTCCTGAAGGTGATGAACCAAGAACATTAAAAGCTGCCGACCAACTCATAGCTGACGGTATTGCCGATGTAATTCTTATCGGACCAGCACAGACAATCAAAGACATGGCTGCTGAATTTGAATTAAAAAACATCGACAAAGCTTGTATCATAGACCCTAAAAACAATCCTGACAGAGACAAATACGCCAACTTGCTTTTTGAAATCCGCAAAAGCAAAGGCATGACAATTGAACAAGCTCAGGAATTGGCAGAAAACTTCATGTATCTTGGCGTTTTGATGCTCAAAGCTGGCGACGCCGACGGTTTGGTAAGCGGCGCTCGTAGCACAACAGGCGATATGCTCCGCCCAGCATTGCAAATCATCAAGACAGCTCCAGGCGTTTCATGTGTTTCTGGCGCTTTCATCATGTTCTTACCTAACGACAAATACGGAACCGACGGCAAGATCGTTTGCGCCGACTGCGCTGTAACTCCTGTTCCAACAGCAGAACAACTTGCTGAAATCGCTGTTTGCACAGCCGACACTGCAAAGAATATCGCTAAGATAGACCCTAAAGTAGCTATGTTAAGCTTCTCAACAAAAGGCTCCGCAAAACACGAAGATGTTGACAAAGTCATAGAAGCTACAAGATTAGCAAAAGAAATGCGTCCTGACTTATGCATCGACGGTGAATTACAAGCTGACGCAGCCATCGTTCCATCAGTAGGCGCAAGCAAAGCTCCTAACAGCGAAGTGGCAGGTAAGGCTAATACATTGGTATTCCCAAGATTGGAAGTTGGCAACATCGCTTACAAACTCGTTCAACGTCTCGCTGGCGCAGAAGCAGTAGGTCCAGTTCTCCAAGGATTCGCTAAACCTTGCAACGATTTGAGCCGCGGCTGTTCAATAGACGACATCTACAAACTCGTCGCTATCACATGTAACCAAGCAATAGCTCAGAAGAATTCATAATTCACAATACATAATTCATAATTGTAGAGACGCGTCAATGTAACTACAATAACACACATTGACACGTCTCTCTTTTCAAAATAATTTTTAACACAATTAAAAAAAATGAAAGTTTTAGTTTTAAACTGCGGTAGTTCTTCAATAAAATATCAGCTTTTCGACATCAATGACAACAGCCATACTGTCATGGCAAAAGGTATCCTCGAACGTATCGGCCTCGAAATGGGAGAGTTCACACATAAATGGAACGGTGAAAAACATTATGAACAACTTCCTATTCCAAATCATACTGTAGGTATCAGCATCGTTCTCAACGCATTGCTCGACGAAAATCATGGTGTTATAAAATCATTGGATGAAATCGGCGCAGTAGGTCATCGTTTGGTTCATGGCGGTGAAAAATTCACTAAGAGCGTTCTCATCGACGACAGCGTCATGGAACTCATGGAAGAACTTATCGACCTCGCTCCTCTCCACAATCCAGCATGCATGGCTGGTGTAAAGGCTGTTACAGAATTACTTCCTAACGTAAAACAAGGCGGCTGTTTCGACACTGCATTCCACTCAACAATGGAACCAGCAGCTTATCTTTACCCTGTTCCTTACGAATATTACGAAAAATACCGCGTACGTCGTTACGGATTCCACGGAACAAGCCATAAATACGTCGCTGAAAACGCAGCTAAATTTGTTGGTAAAGACTGGAACGACCAAAAAATCATCACTTGCCACTTAGGCAGCGGAGCTTCTATCGCAGCTGTAAGAAACGGCAAATCTGTCGATACATCAATGGGATTCACTCCTGTTGAAGGTCTTATGATGGGAAGCCGCACAGGCGACCTCGACCTCGGAGTATTCATGTACATCGCTGAAAAAGAAGGCTATGACCTCAAACAAATGAACACTCTCGTCAACAAAAAATCAGGTCTCATCGGTATCACTGGCGACAAACAAGACATGCGTGACGTTAGAGCAGGCAAAGAAGCAGGCGACGAACGTGCAACATACGCTTTCGATATGTTCAAACACCGTGTCAAGAAATATATAGGCGCTTACGCAGCTGTAATGAATGGCGTTGACATCATCGTCATGACTGGCGGTATCGGCGAAAACGCTTGGTTCATGAGAGGACCAATCCTCCAAGATATGGAATATCTCGGAATCAAAATAGATATGGAAGCCAACGATTCAACAATGGGCGAAGCTCGTATCATCTCAACTCCTGATTCTAAAGTTACAGTCGTTGTATTCCCAACAGATGAAGAATACATGATTGCTAAAGACACATACGATATTGTAAAAGGTCTATAAGACTATAAGTCTATAAGTCTATAAGTCTATAAGTTAAGGGAGCTACTAACACTTAGTAACTCCCTTTTTACTTATCAACTTACTGACTCATTGACTTATTGACTCATCGACTCATCGACTCATTGACTCATCGACTTATACTAACCACCTCAACAGGTTGTGAATTAGGCTGATCTAATCTTTGATATTGATATTTAACCTTGCCAAAATCGATTTCTTTCAAGTCAATCATTCTGATATTATTATTGTCAAAAGTCTTGTAATAAACAACTGTATTAGTAAGGTCTATCACTGAAGTCCATTGAGTTGCGCTTGGCAAGTCAGGAATTTCGTTCTTAGGGAAGTTCATTCCAATTGGAATATCAAAGTTGTTCAAAATGTGAAAACATTGAAGCATTGTTTCTCTCGCCGTTGGCAAAGTTGGTGCTGTCGATTTGAAGAAAGCAGCTCTCACGAAACGTGAAGGAGGTGTGAAATCGCCAGGCAAGCCTAAGAATCCATTGCCATGACCGATAGGATTAACCATAAAATCAGCCATTTTGTGTGCCTTAGGATTTACTGGAGTGAGATTAATGTAATTGCTCAAATTAGTGAGATGCCAAGGAAAATTAGGAGCGTTTGTTATTACACCAATAGGATTGTCATAGACATGAGGCACGCCTTTTTCAATCTCAATGACTATTTGTTTGCCGGATTTATCGCCCACTCTCCAGTGAATAGCTTCTTCTGAGCCATCGCCACCCATGAGGGAAACGACTCGCACATTATTAATATTTGCTTTCACTTCATCGACAGTCGAGAACTGTGACAAAATCCACGACACCAATTGCAAATCGGCAATTGTTGTGGAATTATACTTCTCGTCATAAAGTTGATAACTGCCGAAATTAGGAAAATAGAACAATCCGGCCGACAATCCTGCCTCATTAAGACCTTCCGCTATAAATTCCTTTTCATGTACAGCAAGTCCAATGTAACCATATTTAGACTTGAACGTCATTCCGTTTTGTCCTTTGGGAGTGAAGGATGTCTGATTGAAATTACGTGGCACTACAACGTACATGCTGTTAAGATTTGTACCAGCCCATTCTATCGTTCTTGCTTGAAAATAAGAGCCATCTGCCGAAAACATCGAGATGCCCGTACATGCCTCCGCCTTAAATTGCCATGCGAAGAACAAACATGCGATGATTAATAGTTTTTTCATAATCTTTATTGTTTTTTTTGTACGGAATAAACAACAAAGAACAGAAAATGTTTAATCGAACATTACAAACACAACTTCAATGCTGTGATATAAACAAAAAGAGAGATTCTTTTGATCTGACCCCCAAAAGTTGGACGGATTAATAAAACTGTTTATGTATAGAGAGTTCGGTATTGCACCGGACTCTTTCCTTTTAATCTTAATTTAATTCTATCGTTATTATAATAATGAATGTA
>JAZQVL010000126.1:0-3428 GCA_045631805.1 Bacteroidales bacterium
AAAGAGGTTAACGAGTTGGCCGAAATCTTGAAAAACGAATATGGTATCGAACCTGCTGCTGCAGCTGTTGCTGTTGCTGCTCCTGCTGCTGGTGCTGAAGCAGCGGCTGAAGAAAAAACTTCATTCGATGTAATCTTGAAATCAGCTGGTGCAAACAAACTCGCTGTAGTTAAATTGGTGAAAGAACTTACTGGTCTTGGCTTGAAAGAAGCTAAAGATATCGTTGACGGCGCTCCTTCTAACCTTAAAGAAGGTGTTTCTAAAGACGAAGCTGAAGCTCTTAAAAAACAACTTGCTGAAGCAGGTGCTGAAGTTGAACTTAAGTAAGACTTTACTCCTGTTCAGTCAGGAAATATGGTTTAGATTCCCGATAAAAAGGGACTCTAAACCTTTTTACGTATAATTCACTAAGTTCAACAAATATTCTTATACATATGTCTTTAGATACTAACAATCAGAGAGTTAGTTTTGCTTCGGTGAAAAGTCAATTGCCTTATCCTGACTTTCTCGAGGTCCAACTCAAATCGTTTAGGGATTTCTTCCAACTCGATACTGCTACCGAGCATAGGAAGAATGAGGGTATGTACAAAGTTTTTGCAGAAAACTTCCCAATTGGAGATCCCCGCAACAATTTCGTACTTGAATTTCTCGATTATTATATTGAACCTCCTCGTTATACAATTGAGGAGTGTCTTCGTCGTGGTCTTACATATAGTGTGCCATTGAAGGCTAAACTTAAACTTTATTGTACAGACCCAGACCACGAAGAATTTGAACCTGTTATCCAAGATGTATTTTTGGGTCCTATCCCATATATGACAGATAAGGGTACTTTCGTTATCAATGGTGCAGAACGTGTTATTGTATCTCAATTGCACCGTTCGCCAGGTGTATTCTTTGGTCAAAGTGTACATACAAACGGAACAAAACTTTATTCTGCTCGTATAATTCCATTCCGTGGTTCTTGGATTGAATTTGCTACAGACATCAACAATGTCATGTATGCTTATATCGACCGTAAGAAAAAATTGCCAGTAACAACATTGTTGCGTGCGATTGGTTACGAAACAGATAAAGACATTCTTGAAACTTTCGGTCTTGCAGAAGAGGTGAAAGTTAATAAAACTAACCTTAACCGTGTTGTAGGACGTCAACTTGCTGCTCGTGTTGTAAAACCACGTGTTGAAGACTTTGTTGATGAGGCTACAGGTGAGGTGGTTACTGTTGAACGTACAGAGGTTATCATCGAGCGTGAAACAGAATTGACTAAGGCACATATTCAGCCTATTATTGATTCAGGTAGTCAAACAATCCTTCTTCACAAAGAAGAGCAAAATATGACAGAGTATCAAATTATTTACAATACTCTTCAAAAAGACCCTTCTAACACTGAACGTGAAGCGGTATTGCACATTTACCGTCAACTTCGTAATGCAGAACCTGCAGATGACCAAACAGCTCGTGAGGTTATCAATGGTTTGTTCTTCTCTGAAAAACGTTACGATTTGGGCGAAGTAGGTCGCTATCGTATCAATAAAAAACTTAATCTCACTACAGACATGGATGTTCGCGTACTTACTCGCGAAGACATCATTGAGATTATCAAATATCTTATTGAACTTATTAACTCTAAGGTAACAGTCGACGATATTGACCACTTGAGTAATCGTCGTGTACGTACTGTTGGAGAACAATTATATAATCAATTTGGCGTAGGTCTTGCTCGTATGTCTCGTACAATTCGTGAGCGTATGAACGTTCGCGACAACGAGGTCTTCACTCCAGTAGACCTTATTAATGCTAAAACAATATCTTCTGTCATCAATACTTATTTTGGTACTAATGCGTTGTCGCAATTCATGGACCAAACTAACCCATTGGCAGAAATCACACACAAACGCCGTTTGTCGGCACTTGGTCCTGGTGGTCTTTCGCGTGACCGCGCTGGTTTCGAGGTTCGTGACGTTCACTATACACACTATGGTCGTCTTTGTCCTATTGAAACTCCAGAGGGTCCAAACATTGGTCTTATTTCTTCTTTGTGTATCTACGCAAAAATCAATGAACTTGGTTTTATCTCTACTCCTTATCGTAAAGTAGAAGATGGTAAAGTGAATTTGAACAACGATGATGTTGTTTATCTTACTGCTGAAGAAGAGGAAGACCTTGTAGTAGCTCAAGGTAATGCTCCTTTGAATCCTGATGGTACATTTATCCGTAGCAAAGTTAAAGCACGTCTTGAGGCAGACTTCCCGCTTGTAGCACCAACAGAGGTGAATATGATGGACGTGGCTCCACAACAAATTGCTTCTATTGCAGCTGCATTGATTCCATTCCTCGAACACGATGACGCGAACCGTGCATTGATGGGATCTAACATGATGCGTCAGGCAGTTCCATTGCTTCGTTCGGAAGCTCCGATTGTGGGTACAGGTATCGAAGGACAAATGATTCGCGACTCTCGTACTCAAATTATGGCAGAAGGCGAAGGTGTTGTTGAATTTGTAGACGCTTCGGTTATTCGTATTAATTATGACCGTACAGATGACGAAGAATTCGTTAGCTTTGTAGATTCGGTTAAAGAGTATAAATTGCCTAAATTTATGCGTACTAACCAAGATACTACAATTGACCTTCGTCCTATCGTACGCAAAGGAGATAAAGTGACTAAAGGTCAAATTCTCACAGAGGGTTATTCTACTCAAAATGGTGAGTTGGCACTTGGTCGCAACCTTAAAGTGGCATATATTCCATGGAAAGGTTATAACTATGAGGATGCTATCGTGCTTAACGAACGTATTGTTCGTGAAGATATCTTTACATCGGTTCACGTAAGTGAATATTCGCTTGAAGTTCGTGAAACAAAACGTGGTGCAGAAGAGCTCACAGCAGATATTCCTAACGTTAGTGAAGATGCGACTCGCAACCTCGACGAAAATGGTATCATTCGTATTGGTGCACATGTAGTTCCTGGAGATATTCTTATTGGTAAAATCACTCCAAAGGGCGAAACAGACCCAACACCAGAAGAAAAACTTCTTCGTGCTATTTTCGGTGATAAAGCTGGCGATGTTAAAGATGCATCACTCAAAGCATCACCATCACTTCGTGGTGTGATTATTGGCAAAGAGTTGTATTGCAAAGCAATCAAAACACGTAAAGATCGTATTGCTGACAAAGAAATCCTTGACCGTATGGATGAAAACTTCAAACAAGAAGTTGCAGCATTGAAAGCGTTGTTGATTGAAAAATTGGTTGCTACAATCAATGGTAAAACATCACAAGGCGTTAAAGACTTTATGGGTGTTGATATTATCCCACGTGGTAATAAATTCACACAAAAAGTGTTGAACGAAATCGATTTCAATACGGTACAGTTGACAAAATGGACAACAGATGCTCACCGTAATGATATGATTCGTGATATT
>JAZQVL010000127.1:0-1732 GCA_045631805.1 Bacteroidales bacterium
ACAGCGTTGGCGTTATCACAGCTTTAGTTCCTGTCATCGGTTACAAACCATGTACAAAACTTGCTAAAGAAGCTATCGAAACAGGCAGAGGCGTTATGGATCTCGTAAGAGAACAAGGTTTGTTAACAGAAGAACAAATCGCAGACGCTATGTCAACAAAGAGAATTATGCTCTAATTTAAGATAAATTTCAAAACGGATGGTATCTTTTGATGCCATCCTTTTGTCGTTTTTAAAAGTACAGTTGTAAATAATTATCTAAAGTATATATTTACTTTTTTAAAAATAAACAACTTATTATGATTAAAATTAAAAAAGGTATTGATATTCACCTTGTTGGCGAAGCAAAGAAAGAGGTAAGAAATTATGAACCTCAAATCTTCGCTATCAAACCTCAGGATTTTATCGGTGTAATACCAAAATTACACGTCGCTGAAGGTGATGAAGTAAAAGTCGGTACCGTTTTGTTCCACGACAAGAAAAACGAAGACGTTTTCTTCTCATCTCCTGTGTCAGGTAAAGTGAAGGAAGTTGTTCGTGGTGAAAAACGCGTCATCTTGAAAGTCGTCGTGGAATCAGACGGCAAATATGAAGCTATCGACTTCGGTAAGGCTGATCCTTCAAAGTTATCACGCAATGAAGTGATAGAAAAACTTATCCAAAGTGGAACATGGACAATGATTCGTCAACGTCCTTATTCTACAATCGCTAAGGCTCAAGACAAACCTAAATGCATCGTAGTGTCAATGTTCGATACAGCTCCAATGGCTCCAGATAACAACTTTATCATCGCTAACCAAATGGAAGCTATCAAAGCAGGCGCTGAAGCCCTCGCTAAATTGACAGACGGCCAGGTTTATCTTAACGTCAATTCTGAAGAGACTAAAAAAGCTCTCGAAGCATTGAAATTCTCAGCAAAAAACATTTCTGTCAACGAATTCCAAGGCCCACATCCTGCTGGTAACGTAAGTACTCAACTCAACGTCTTATCACCAATAAATAAAGGTGAAGTCGTATGGTACTGCTACGCTCAAAATCTTATCAGCATAGGTAACCTCTTCCTTACAGGTAATTACGACAGCAAGAGAATTTTCGCCTTCACAGGCTCAGAAGTAAAAGAACCAGTTTATTACTCAACACGCATCGGTGCTGATATTTCAGGTTTATATAACAACATAACATCTGAAAATGTTCGTATCATCAGCGGTAATGTGTTGACAGGTACAAAGATTAATGGCAACAACGTTTTGGGATTCTACGACACTCAAGTATCTGTAATTCCAGAAGGCGACCATTATCAACTCTTTGGCTGGTTGGCTCCTAACTTCAAAAAGTTCACCTCAACAAACACAATGGGTGCTTCATTATGCAAGAAGAGCAGCAAAGTGCTCGACACTAACCTCAACGGCGGCATCCGTCCACTCATTATGACAGGTAACTTCGAGAAAGTCTTCCCATTCGACATCTATCCAATGCAACTCATCAAGGCTTGTATCATCAAAGATATCGACCAAATGGAAGAACTTGGAATCTATGAAATCGATGCAGAAGATTTCGCATTGTGTGAAGTCATCGACCCATCGAAGACACCTATCCAACAAATCATACGTGAAGGTTTAGAATTGCTTCGCAAAGAAATGAACTAATTGAATTCAATATTATGGGATTACGTAAATTTATAGATAAAATAAAACCTAACTTTGAAGAAGGCGGCAAACTTTATTGCTTCCACT
>JAZQVL010000128.1:0-13514 GCA_045631805.1 Bacteroidales bacterium
CTTTAGCGCAGTTGAAGTTGATAAGTCTATAAGTCAATGTGTCTATTAGGTTAGGCTTTAAACCATGCAATTTACTAAACTTGGATTGGTGACGGCTGACAGCAGATGACTGACAGCTATTAAGGCTATCAAAAAACTCCACGGCTGCTTTCACTTCTTCGAAATTATATTGCGGGAGGTAGTTTTTATATAAGGAATCAGCTATGCGAATTTGGGATTCGTAATAAGACGCAGAGTCGCAAAGTCGCAGAGTCGCAGAGTCTTTACTTTGCGTCTTTGCGTCATTGAGTCTTTGCGTCTTTCCCTCGGTGACTCCAAACAAAAGAAACAATATAAAAACTATAATTATTCTCATAATTGCAAAGATAAGAAAAAAGTCAGAAATTCAAAACCTCAGAACCTCAGAATTTTTTTGAGATTCTGAAGTTTTGAGGTCCTTATTAGTTGCTGAGGCTGCGCTCAAAATAAAAAAGGACCAGATTACCTCTAGTCCTTTTCTAAATTTCTAAAATTATAGAATTCTATACCAATCCAGCGAATCCCATGAAAGCTAATGCGAGGATTCCGGCTGTCACTAATGCGATAGGCACGCCTTTCATTCCGTTTGGAACGTCTGAGAGTGTGAGTTGCTCACGTAATCCTGCGAAGACTACCAATGCCAATGTGAAACCGACACCGTTAGCTAAAGCGTACATTGTGCCTTCTAACAAACCGAAGTCTTTTTGTATTACGAGGATTGCCACACCGAGAACGCAGCAGTTAGTTGTGATGAGTGGTAAGAAAACACCCAATGCTGCATATAATGAAGGACTTATCTTTTTCAATATGATTTCTACCATCTGTACCAAAGCCGCTATGACCAAGATGAATGCTATGGTCTGCAAGAATCCTAAGTTAAAAGGATTTAACAGATAGTGCTGAATGAGCCATGTTACGATGGTTGCTAAAGTTATGACGAAGATAACGGCAGCACCCATACCTAATGAGGTGGATATTTTCTTGGAGACGCCGAGGAAAGGGCAGATGCCAAGGAACTGTGTCAAAACGATATTGTTGACGAATATTGCCGAGATAAATATAAGTAAGTATTCCATATCTTAATATCTTTAATTGTCAATAACTTATTTTGATTTCTTTAAAAGTCTGTTCATGATGGCGATGAGATAACCCATAGCGATGAAAGCTCCTGGAGCGAGGACGAATACCAAGATAGCGTCGCCGCCGATGAACTTCCATCCGAAGATAGAGCCGCTACCTAATATTTCGCGGATTGAACCTAAGATGGTGAGTGCCATAGAATATCCTAAACCCATGCTGATGCCGTCGATGGCTGAAGCGCCTATGCTGTTCTTGCAAGCGAAGGCTTCTGCACGTCCTAAAACGATACAGTTAACGACGATGAGCGGGATGAAGAGACCGAGTGTCTCGTAAATGCTTGGGAGGTAAGCCTGCATCAAAAGTTGTAACACTGTCACGAAAGAAGCGATGACAACAATATAACAAGGGATGTGTACTTTGTTAGGGATGAAGTTTTTGAGCAAGGAGATGCACATATTGGAGAGCACTAATACGAAAGTCGTTGCCAAGCCCATTGAGAGTCCGTTGATGGCGCTGGTTGTAGTTGCCAGTGTTGGACAGCATCCGAGGAGAAGTACGAATACCGGATTTTCCTTGAAGAATCCTTTTGTTAAATTATTCCAGTTAGCCATGATTAAAATCCTCCTTTGTTGTTTTCAAATGTTAATAATGCGCGGTTTACTGCATCGCAGAAAGCTCTTGAGCTGATGGTCGCTGCTGTGATGGCATCGACATCGCCGCCGTCTTTCTTGACGTTGAACTTGAAAGAAGCTGGGTTCTTGTCGTTGAATTGGTCTTTGAAGGCTGGTTCTGACATTTTGGAGCCTAAGCCTGGAGTCTCAGCATGCTGTAAGACGGATATGTTTTTGACTGTGCCGTCTGCTAAGATACCAACCATCAAGCTGATGTTGCCGCTGAAGCCTTTGTTGGTGAATGTTTCAACGGCGGCTCCTATGAAGTTGTTGTCGGCATCGTATGCGAGATAGAATGGTATCTCAACATCTTCGTTAGCGACAGCCGACTTGACAGTTACGTCTTTTAATGTTTGAAATTCAGGAAGTACGTTCTTGATAGCCTCTGTCTTCTTTGCTGTCTCTGCTGCTGAGATAGGTTCTTTTGTCGCATTATAAACGACGCCTAACACTCCGCCCGATACTACGCATATCACGAATAAGGCTACGAACATATTTATTAATGTGTCTTTTTTTGCTGCCATAATCTTATTATTTTACAGGGTTGCCGAAACGTGTTGGTTTACAAATCTTATTGATTAAAGGAACGAAAGCGTTCATGATTAAGATGGCGAATGACATACCTTCTGGGTAAGCGCCCCAAAGACGGATAATGATTGTCAACGCACCGACGCCTATAGAGAAGACTATCTTGCCTTTCATTGTCATCGGTGATGTGGCCATGTCTGTTGCCATGAAGAATGCGCCGAGCATCAAGCCGCCGCCGAAGATATGTATCATTGGATGAACGAATTGTACAGGGTCGATGAGCCAGCATATTGTTGATACGATGGCTACTGTAGCTATGATGATGACAGGTGTCTGCCAGTCGATGACTTTTCTTATTATCAAGAAGAGACCTCCGATGATGATTGCGATGGAACCTATCTCACCAAGAGAGCCGCTGTAGATAAAGCTTTGGATTTTATCGTAAATGATTAAATCGTTGGCTGCTATGCCTTGGGAGAGGCCTTCTTTTACATAGCCTAAGAGTGTTGGTCCAGTGACGGCATCGGTGAGTGCCTCGCCGAACAATGGTCGTGGTGTTGGCCATGTTGTCATTGCGACAGGGAAGGAGATGAGCATGAAGACACGTCCTACCAATGCTGGGTTAAATGGGTTGTTGCCTAATCCGCCGAATGACATCTTGCCGATGCCGATGGCTACGATAGAGCCTACTATTATCATCCATGCAGGGATGTTAGAGGGCAAGTTGAAGGCTAACAATATACCTGTGATGATTGCAGAACCGTCTGATATGGTACATGGGCCTTTGATGAGATATTTCTGGATTAACCATTCGACTAATACACATGCCGCTACTGATATTAAAGTCACGCGGATAGCATTGAAGCCGAAATAGTAAATGGAAAACAAGAACGCTGGCATCAGAGCGATGATGACGCTGTACATTATTTTCTTTGTGCTTTCGCCTCCGTGAACGTGAGGTGAGCCTGATATTGTGTAATTATTCATCTCTTAATTATTTCTGATTACGTGAACGAATTAATTGACCTGTCTTATTCTTGCCGTAACGTATGTAGTCTAACAATGGGATGTTAGCTGGGCAAGTGAACTCGCATGATCCACATTCGATGCAGTCCATGATACGTTCATTTTCTGTGTCTTCAAAGAAGTTGTTCTTCGACAGACGGCAAAGCAAGAATGGCTCCAATCCCATAGGACATGCGTTGATACATTTGCCGCAGCGCAGACAGTTGCCGACCTTACGAGGCTGAGCTTCTTTGTCGGTCATGAGCAAGATTCCTGATGTTCCTTTGATGACAGGGAAGTCGTTTACGGAAACAGACTTGCCCATCATAGGACCGCCGTTGATGATGTTAGTCGTGTTTTCAGGGAGTCCGCCGGCAGCTTCTATGAGCTGTGTTGAAGGCGTTCCTATTCTTACTAAGAAGTTGGATGGATTAGCGACAGACTTGCCTGTGACGGTCACCACTCTTGAGATGAGAGGTTTGTTTTTTTGTACGGCTTCATAAATTGCATAAGTGGATGCCACGTTGACGACGACGCAGCCTGTCTCGATAGGTAGTTTGCCTGACGGAATTTCTCTTCCAGTGCAGGCCTTGATGAGCTGTTTCTCGCCGCCTTGAGGATACTTGGTCTGTAATGGTTGTATCTCAATGCCGTGATAATATTCGTCACCTTGTATGATGTTGTCTAATAATTTCGCAGCTTCAATCTTATTGATTTCTATGCCTACTATTGCTTTAGGAGCATCGACAGCTTTCATCAAGATTTTGACGCCAACCAAGAACTCGTGTGGTTTCTCAAGAAGAAGGCGGTTGTCGCATGTGAGGTAAGGCTCACATTCTGCTGCGTTGATGATGACGAATTCTGCCTTTTTGTCTTTAGGTATGGAGAGTTTCACGCTTGTCGGGAATGTGGCTCCGCCCATGCCGACAATGCCGTGGTCTCTGACTCTGTTGATTATTTCTTCTCGTGATAATGTTATTTCACCTACTAAATTATCGTTGGTGTCTATTCCTTCAAGCCATTCATCGCCTTCAACGTCTATGAAGATGGCTGGCTTACGGTAACCTGTGTGATCCATCACCTCGTCAATTTTTGTGACTTTGCCGCTCACTGATGAATGAACGTTGGCAGAGATGAAGCCTTTCGCAGTTCCGATGAGCTGTCCTACTTTCACCATATCGCCTTTTTTCACAATGGCTTCTGCTGGTGCGCCGAGACATTGTCCCAACGGAATTATCACTTGTTTTGGAATAGGAAATGTTATTATGGGTTTGTCTGACGAAAGTTTATTTTCTTCAGGATGAACACCGCCTTTAGGGAATGTTTTCTTTGGATTCATACGCTTATTCTTTACTTTCGTTATTAACTTCTTCTTTTACTTCAACTTTAGGTTTGCGAGGAGGGAAGTTCACCGCCATGATGCTGCCTCTTGGACAAACATCGACGCATTTGCGACATTGTTTGCACTTGTCAGGGTTGATGTAGGCGAGTGTGCCGCGCATTTCAATGGCCTCGAATGGACATTCTTTGAGACATTTCTGGCAGCCGATGCAGCCTACTTTGCAGTTTTTCATGGTGATGGCGCCTTTTTCGATGTTGACGCAGTTGACGTAGATACGACGGTTGTTCTTGCCTTTAGGACGAATCTCGATGATGCCTCTTGGACAAGCTTTTGTACATGTGCCGCAGCCGACGCATTTGTTTTCGTCAACGACAGCGATACCTAATACAGGATCTACGTGGATGGCGTCGAAGGCGCATTTTTTGACGCAGTCGCCTAAGCCAAGACAAGCATTAGGACAGCCGCTGCCTCCTGCGAACAACGTGTGGGCGAAAGCGCATATGTCGGCGCCTTCATAGTGTGTCTTCTTAGGAGCGTTCTCGCATGTTCCGTTGCAACGGACAACAGCGATTTTAGGCTCTTCAGCGGTGACTGTCAATCCTAAGACAGCAGCTACTTTAGACATGTCGGAACTTGTACAATGTAATCCTGCGAGACTGTTCTTGTCGGAAGCTGACTTGACGCAGGCTTCGGCAAAAGCACGACAGCCGGCGAAACCGCAACCGCCACAGTTGGCTCCTGATAAGTTGGATTCAACTTCGTCAATCAATGGATTTTCTTCTACTTTGAACTTCTGCGCGACTATGTATAGAATAACCGCTAAAATGCCTCCCAAGACTCCGAGTACAATGAGAGAATAGAGTAAAATGTCGTTCACAATAATAGTTTTTTATGTTTAACATTAAATTATGCCTTAGCTATAAGTTGGCTGATGCTAGAATTGGTAATGTTTGCCTCCGCTGATAGCTATCGCAAAAATAACAATTAATTTTAAAGAATTACATTTTTTTTAATGAATTTCGTATTCGAATTTACGTTTGATTTTGTTCCTGAATAGGAATAATATAAGGTAATACGGCACTAATGAGCCAATGGAGATTAATGCGTTGAGACCTTCGTCTAATTTTAATGCGTTGAGAATAAATATCATCCCGACTAATAGTATGACAGGAATGACGTATGCGAAGATAACGGCGCTGTTGGCTTGACCTAATCCCATGCTTATTTTAACTTCTTGTCCTATGGATAATTTTTTATCTTTTGGTCGCGGAACGCTGATGATTTTCTCCTTCATCTCCGACATGTTGCAGGCTCCCTTGATGTTGCAGGAAGCGCATGCGCTCTTCGATATAATCTTTATCTGTACGTTGTCGTCGTCAATATCGGTAATGATACCTTCGTGTGATATGCGTTGATTCATTTGTGTATTCTTTTAATATAATTTGTTAAAATTTTATCAACAAATATAATGTTTTTTTTGAAAGTTTGTTTAATCAATAAGATGATTAATTTGTTATAAAAAAAACAACTTGTAGTCTTGTCGCCTTATTGCCTTGTCGTCTTTTTTATTATCTTCGCAAAAAAATATTTTATGATTCAGATTTTATCGCTTTTATTTTATTTCATTGTTCCTTATCTTGTGATTCAGCTTTGTCGCAAGTATTCTGTTATGAATAAGATAGGGGAGATTCTTTTACTATATATTATAGGTATTCTTATTTCTAATGTTTTTGTTTTCCCTTTTGGTCTTGGCGATTCGTTGAAAGGAGTTCAAGACACGCTGACGAGTGTGATGATTCTTCTCGCTTTCCCGATGATTCTCTTCGGCTGTGATTTTAAGAACTGGAAACTAAAGAACGCAATCGTCGCTCTTTGTATAGGCTTGGTGTCGGTGATCGTGGTAGATATACTTGGTTTTTATATATTCAATGACGGTCGTCTCGGATTCAGCAAGATAGCCGGTCTTCTCGTCGGTGTTTATACTGGAGGAACGCCAAACCTCGCAAGTCTGAAAATAGCCCTCGATGTTGAGTCTGAGACATATATCTTTGTTCATACCTTCGATATGATTATCAGTTTCGTTTATCTCGTTTTCCTGATGTCGTTCGGTATAAAGGTCTTTCGTCTTTTCTTAAGACAACAAGACAACAAGACAACAGGGCAACAAGACAATTCGGAGTCAATAGCCAACAGCCAACAGCCAATAGCTTATTCTGGTATTTTCACTAAAAAGCATTTACCTAAGACACTATGTGCATTGGGTCTTGCTATATTGATAGTAGGTGTAGGTATGGGAATTAGTTTTCTCATTTCAGGAAAGGTGGATAATATGTTGGTTCTTATTTTAACGATGACGACCTTGTCTATCGGGGGTTCTTTTTTGCCTTTCGTAAGAAAGATGGAGAAGAGCTACGATGCGGGGATGTATCTTGTCTTGATATTCAGTCTCGTAGTCGCTACTATGGTTGATGTTACAGCCATCGATTATAAGGCAGGTATCAATATAATAATGTATATAGCTTTCGTTATTTTCTGCTCATTGGTGTTGTCGATGATTTTAGCCAAGATTTTCAGAGTTGATTCCGACACTATGGTTATTACTTCTGTGGCTCTCATCAATTCGCCCTTGTTTGTCCCGATGATAGCGGAAAGCATGAAAAACAAAAAGGTCATCATTACAGGTATAGCCGTAGGTGTTGTCGGTTATGCTGTAGGTAATTATCTTGGAATATTGGTTTATCAACTGTTGTGATATGAAGGTAAATATATCGGATATAAAAGAGAGTTTTTTTGAGTTGAGAGACAGGCTGAAGTCGCTGCTTCGTTTGGTCAAGTTCCCTGGATTTAGCGGAGTGCCTTTGTATGATGTCTTGGTTTATTTTATAAGAGGTTTCACTCAGGTCAATCTTATCGACAGGGCGGCGGCGGTGGCTTTTTATGTCTTTCTCGCCTTGTTTCCGACAATCTTGTTCTTGTTTACCTTATTGCCTTATTTCCCGTTGCAAGGCATAACTCAGAATGTATTGGAAGCCTTGCAGTCTATCCTGCCTCCAGGCACATACGAGAGTGTGGCTTCTACAATTAATCAAATCATGTCGATACAGCATGGAGGACTCATGTCGATAGGTCTTTTGCTGGCCTTTTATTTTAGTACGAGCGCAGTGACTTCTTTCTTCAGAGGTTTTAATATGGGTGACAAAGAATTCGGACAGGTCTCATTTATTAAAATGCAGGTTTATTCCATATTGGTGATGATTATGTTTGTGTTGCTTTTGGTGATTTCAATAGCGTTGATTACCTTTGGTCAAAGGATTTTGCCTATTTTCTTCACAAAGATACACTTCTATAATGACTTTGTAGTTCTGTTGATAAATATCTTGCGCTGGATTGTCATTATTTTTGCTTTGATTGTTGCGATGTCGTTGTTGTATCATTTCGGCAATCCGCGCAGCAAGAAGTTTAAACTGTTCACGCCTGGCTCTCTTTTGTTTGCGGGAATGTTTATTGTTGGAACGATTTTGTTTAACTTCTATATCTCAAATATCTCGACTTACAACCTTTTGTATGGTTCTATCGGCGGTTTGATAATTTTTGTCATATGGATTTATTTTAATTGCATCTTGATATTGATAGGATACGAGTTGAATAAGAGTATTGCGAAAGCACAGGAGATTGTATTTACATTTACTGATATTAAACAAATTGAAGATAAGAATAAATAGGAATTAGGAGTTTTGGGGATTCGGTCGCTGAGCTTGTCGAAGCGCCGTTTGTTGTGCTTTCGACGGACTCGGGTGCCGGAGTTTCCTCGAAGTCTCGGAGATCGGTGTCTTAAGGTCACTACTTCACCACAATTTTATCTGTATAAACCTTGCCTGCTTCAGTCTTTATTCTAAAGAAATATATTCCAGGATTATAGCCCGAGATATTCACTTCAACTTCTTCTGAATTAACCTCAAGCTCATCCACCAACATTCCGAGCGAATTATAAACCTCAACATCAGACAGCTGAGTGCTGAATGACAATATTTTAACAGTGTTAGTTGCAGGATTCGGATAGATATTAAAATTATTTTGAATATTTTGCTCTTCTACCGCTTCATCTAAACTCTTCTGACCGACTCTTAACGGATAGTTAGGAATAGTGCAATAAGCCATGTCGTATAGAATAATGCAAAAAGGGTTACTTGTTTGAAGTTTATACCTTATCCAGCCATAACAATAATTATCATTTCCCAAATTCATCCTTAACCCTATGCATTTATCGTCCCCACTGAATAGTCGTGCTTCAACCCACGCATCATTAAAGTAATTATCTGACAGAGTAACATTGACTCCAACTTGGTCAAGTGAAATACTAAAATACTCATTATAATCCCTAATAAAAAATTGATTTATACCCTCACTAGTGGGTATGCAATAGTAAAAACCAAAATCATTAATATTATCATCATTAATGTCAAATAAAAGATGAGTGTCAGTATGATTTCCTGCATTAAATGGCACATCAGTCATCACACTATCCGGCTCAAAATCTGTGTATATTATTTTGCCTTCTTGAGAGTGAAGATTTATGCTAAAACATACGCATAAGATTGTTAAAAATAATTTTGTTTTCATAGTTGTAACTATTTATATTTTTAATTGAATTATTTAAAACTATTTTAACGTCTCTGTAAAACCACTTCTCGCTATTGCCCTTTACAGAGACAGCCGTTTGATGAACTTGTTTTTACCTATTTTAAATATTGTTTTCATAGTTTTTTTAGTGTTGGAGTAATGGGGTGATGGAGCTGAGGAGTTAAGGAATTAAGGAATTAAGGAGCTGAGGAATTAAGGAGCTGAGGAGTTAAGGAGTTAAGGAATTAAGGAGTTAAAGAACTGTGGTGGTTGTCAATTTTCAATTCGTCCCCGTTCCCCGTTCTCGTTCTTGCTCTCGTTCCCCGTTCCCCGTTCTTGCTCTCGTTCCCGTTCCCCGTTCCCGTTCCCTTTTAAAGTTCTACCCTAAAGTATCCGTAGTACTGCTCGCCATTGCTTAAAGTGATGTCCATTCTGTAATAGCCGGCATCTGCAATATAGAATGAGGCGTAATCTGGTGTTGAGAAAACATTCTCTCTGTCGATGTAAACACCATTGGAATCCTTAATGACAATGTGCGCTATTCCCACATTATCGTTAAAGGTAATAGTTAAAGTGTGACCGGTAATGTCTGCGGAGATGGATTCGGAACGCGCTTCTGCACCATTGACAGTAGCAGAATATACACTATAAACATTTACACCATCTTTAAGGTTTAATTGCTTCGCTTCTATAAATAGTACATGCGAAAGCAAAATCAATAAAATTAATCTTTTCATATTACACACATTTTTTGTACAAAGATATAACTGGCGTTATTCCTTGTCAAGTAGAAATAATTCAACCAAAATGTGTTATAAAATTGATTTTCAATAAACTCAGATAATATTTTGTATATGCTTATACATATATTTTTTTATATCTACACCTAGAATATTTGATATTTTGTTTCTTCTTTTGTTTATTGCTGTATATGTCACACCAAACAAGGACGAAATTTGCTTGTCATTCAATCCTATTATTGTCAGACATACGTAATATAAATCTTCTTTTTTTAATTTAGTGTGGGTGCTGGCAATATTGTTTATTAGATTATTAAAGTTTTGGTTAGCTGAATTTAGTAACAACACAAAATCACCTTGTTCCAATGTTGACAACTCTGAAGTGTCAATGTTTTTGTCTGACAGTTCCTTTATTTCTTTAAGTATTTTCAAGCATACTTCCGAACTAAGGTATTTTTCTATATTTTTTATACCGGTTTGTCCTCTTTCCAATTTGCTCTTAAGTTCTGATATTTCTATCTCACATTTTTTTATAATGTCATCTTTTTTTTGCAACTCAACATTTCTGTTTTTTATCTTGCCTTCTATTTGTGATTGCTTGAATTTAAGTTCTTGTAGTTGTTTTTCCTTAACCTCAATCTCGCCTCTAATTTGATTTATAATTTCATTTTTTACATTAATCTCTGCTTCCTTATTATTCAATGAAGATGATAATTCAATATGTCTTATCTTGTATTTGCGCTTTATAGACATTACAATAATAAATGTTAAAACAAATAAACTTAAAAGCAATATGATTATAAAATGTGTTTTCTTCAGATTCTTCATCCTATCTCTTTCCAGCTTTCTTTCTTTGTAGTTATTATAAACATATTGAATCTTGGATCTTTCAACGCTTTTATTTACATCCTTAATTACATGCTTTGAAATGATATTGTCGTAATACACTTTCTTGTCATAGTCCATAATAGAATCGCATATTGCAGAAAGATTTATGGCAGAACTAATTTTGACACTAATATTTTCACTCGTAAAACTTTTTTCTAAATAATAAATAGCTGAATCATAAATATTATCTTTATAATACATTTCCCCTAAAACTGCATAATAAGATTCTTTTGGACCATAATCTACAACCTTGTCAATATTGTTTTTAATTAGAATATATGCGCTGTCTTTTAATCCATTGGCATATAATATCATAGCAATACATTTTTCCACATCTAATTTGTTTATTAGATTTGGATTTGTTTCTATTGATTTATTATAATAAAACAAGGCGCTGTCTGCATTATTAGATAACTGGTACGAATTTGCCAGTTCTTTAAGCAAGTTTGCCTCAAATGAAAAATCTTTTATCAAATTTACATAGTCTATTGCTTTTCTATATTTAATTATAGCCAAATCACAATAGCTTTCATTATAGAATAATCTTCCAAGTCTATTACAAATCAACGCAACAAACCTTATCTTTTCATAATCCTCTGGATTGTCAACAGACTTCTTTCCTTTAGCCTTTAGCCTTTTGTCATTGGCCATCATTTCTTCCATAATTTCCAAAGCGATGAGATAATGCTCGCAAGCTCCTACAACGTCGTCTTTTTCCGTGAGACCCACAGCGTGGTAATAATGCGCTTTAGCGCATTGATAATTAGAAATTAGGAATGTGGAATTAGGAATTGCTTTTCGTCTGCCATAATTCCTAATTGCTAATTCCTCATTCCTAATTGAATCATAGAACTCCATCGCTGCTTTAACTTCGTCAAAATTATATTGAGGGAGGTAGTTTTTATATAAGGAGTCGGCAACACGAATTTGGGATTCGTGGAAACGGATATTGGATGCGGATATTGGATGCGGATATTGGAAACGGATATTGGAATCGGATTTCCGTTCCCGTCTCCGTTTTCAATATTCGTCTCCGTCTCCAATATTCGTCTCCGAAATTCGTCTCCGTTTCCAGTTCCTAAAAGAAATAATATAAAGATTACAAGTATTCTCATAGTTGCAAAGATAGCAAATAAAAAAATCCGATCTTGAAAAAGACCGGATTTTTTTAAACCTTAAATAATGTTATTAGGTACGGCGTAACAGAATTAATATTCGTCAGAAACTGTAAGTTTCTTTCTGCCTTTAGCACGGCGTGCTTTTAAAACTTTACGACCATTGGCTGTTGACATTCTTGATCTGAAGCCGTGTTTGTTTCTACGTTTTCTGTTTGATGGTTGAAATGTGCGTTTCATTGTCTTATGTATTTTTTCTTCTTAATTTTCCCTTTATTTTGAGTTGCAAAAGTAGTAAAATTTTCTTAAAGAAAAAATATTTTATGAAAAAAAATAATAATAATTAATTAACTATATTTCAATGTGTTATGTTATTAAATAGATGAAGTGATGCTTATATTAACATATTTGTCAATATTTTTTACGAAAAAAAGATATAAAAAGAGACGCATCAATGAATAAAAAAAGAGACGCATCAAATTCTACGAATTGTGATACGTCTCTACTTGTGGTCTTGTAGTCTTGTTGACTTGTAGTCTTATTTAACAGGAACATTTTTCAATGTTTCTGCTAAGAATTCCCAGAACAATGGCACTGTGTCAATTTTGAGTGCTTCGTCTGGTGAATGAGGGAATACCAATGTAGGGCCGAATGAAACCATATCCCAGTTAGGATATTTAGAACCTAAGATACCGCATTCCAAACCAGCGTGGATAACCATGATTTTAGGAGTCTTGCCGTATTTTTCTTCATAGACTTTCTTCATGGTGTGGAGGATAGGTGAGTTGATGTTTGGTTTCCATCCTGGATATGAACCTGTTGATTCAGCTTTTGCTCCGCATCTTTCTAATAATTCACGCATTTCTGCTGCGAGAGCGTCTTTGCTTGCGTCAACCAAGCTGCGTTGTAATGATGCTGTCATCACTATGCCGTCGGTTAATTTTACGATAGCCAAGTTTGATGATGTTTCAACAGTGCCTTCAAAGTCTTTTGACATCGCAGTGACGCCGTTAGGATATTTAGCTACAGCCTCGATGAGGTTTGCTACTGTTTCTTTATCCATGACTTGTGATGGCATTTCAGCTGGAGCGATTGTTATGCTCATTTCTGGTTCAACAGCAGCGAATTTTTCTTTCATAGTAGCTTCGAATTGTGAAACGTAAGCTGCTAATTCTTCAGCTTTTCCTTCTGGAACTGTAACTGTCACGAATGATTCGCGAGGTATTGCGTTGCGTAAGCTGCCGCCTTGGATGTCAGCTACTCTTGCGTCTAATTTTTCTGTAGCGTAAGCTAATAATTCGTTCATCACCTTGTTTGCATTAGCGCGTCCTAAGATGATGTCCATGCCTGAGTGGCCGCCTTTTAAACCTTTAACGACTAATTGGAAAGCTTTTGAGCCAGCAGGAACTTCTTCGAATTTAGGAGTGAAGTAGCCGCATGTGTCGATGCCGCCTGCACAGCCTACATAGAGTTCGCCTTCTGTTTCTGAGTCGGTGTTGATGAGTAT